>JAUXFK010000093.1 GCA_030623035.1 Deltaproteobacteria bacterium
TCAAGGTCAAGGAAGGCGAAGATTTTAACCGCAGGAATATATTGACATATTTCGAGGATTAAAATCTGAGCCTGACGCAGAGATTGGGCAAAAGGGCCATTTATGGATGGACACTAGGTAGCTTTTGGCCCATCTTAGCTCGCTTAAATGAAAAATTTACAAACAAAATAAAAGAGAGACTTGCGATGCAATATCAACTGGATGCCAGAGTCCGTAGTTTTGGAGAGACCGTATCTGAGCTTAGTGGCGAAGATATATATTCATGTTATCAATGTGGAAAGTGTACTGCCGGGTGTCCGGTTGCACCAGAGATGAGCCATACGCCAAATCAGATTATTCGATTAATACAATTGGGGCTAAAAGAAGAGGTGCTTGCTTCTTTGACGATCTGGTTATGTGCATCGTGTGAAACCTGTACCACCCGCTGCCCCAAAGAGGTTGACATTGCCAAGATTATGGATACAATGCGGATCATGTCGGTCAAAGAGGGATACGCCTGCAAAGAGCCGACCGTACTTAAATTCAATGAGACCTTCTTGAATTCGATTAAGAATAACGGCAGATTACAGGAGACACGATTGGCCATAGCTTATAATTTAAAGACAAAACAGTTTTTCAAGGATATGGGGCTGGGTCAGAAGTTGTTTCTGAAAGGGAAGATGTCATTTTTAGGTAACAAGATTCAAGGAAAAGAGGCGATTCAAGCTATCTTTGAGAGATCGAAGGTTTTTTTGGATAAAGGGGAAAGATAATGGCATACGGATATTATCCGGGCTGCTCTTCACATGGTACAGCCAGGGAATACGATATTTCTACAAAGAAGGTGTGTGAGAGGTTAGGCTTAGAATTAAAAGAAGTCGAAGACTGGAACTGTTGTGGTGCTTCGCCTGCTCATGCTACTAGTGAAGAGCTTTCTTTAGCGTTGCCGTTTCGGAATCTGGCCCTGGCAGAGAAGCAGGGATTAAATAGCATAATGTCCACGTGTTCGGCCTGTTACAATCGGCTGAAAGTTGCGGATGAAATCTTGAAGAACACCCCGGAGATATCGAGCAGAGTGAGCGAAATCGTTGGAGAATCCTATAATAGCAGCCTTAAAGTCATACACTTTTTGGACCTTATATCTAAAGAATTGGGGATTGAAAGGGTAAAGGAGAAGGTACAAAAGCCTTTAGCCGATATAAAAGTCGTTTCATACTATGGTTGCCTATTAACCAGACCTCCTGAATTTGTATCTGTTGATCCGGATCCTGAAAATCCGACAGTAATGGAGGAAATTATCGGTGCACTGGGGGCAGAGGCTCCGGACTGGTCTCATAAGACGGAGTGTTGTGGAGCCAGCCTTGCCTTAAGCAGAACCGATATTGTCCTGAGGTTGAGTGGTGAAATCTTAAAATCTGCAAGGTTTGCAGATGCGGATTGCATTGCTGTGGCGTGTCCTTTGTGCTATGCAAATCTGGATATGAGACAGGCACAGATATCTTCCATGCATGGTGTGGATTATTCTTTGCCGGTCTTATTTATATCCGAATTAATCGGTATTGCTTTAGGAATCGGTTATAAAGAACTCGGAATGAACAAGCACATGGTCAGTGCCAAGACTCTATTAACGGAAAAAGGCTTAATATAAAATTCGCTTAAAGGAGTGCTATTGTGTCAAGAGTCGGAGTATTTATCTGTCACTGCGGTGTGAATATCTCAAGCACCGTAGATGTGGAGAAGCTTTGTGAAGAGTTCGCCCAGGAGGATGGAGTAGCCATCGCAACTGAGTATAAGTATATGTGTTCGGATCCCGGGCAGAGGATAATAAAGGAAGCAATTGAAGCGCACAATCTCGACAGTATCGTTGTTGCCTCTTGTTCTCCGAGACTCCATGAGAGAACATTCCAGTTGTGTATAGAAGGGGCGGGACTGAACCGATACAAACTCGAGATGGCCAATATTCGAGAGCAGTGTTCCTGGGTCCATAAAGACAAGGAATACGCTACGTTAAAGGCCAAAGATTTGATCAAGATGGCGGTTGCCAAGGCCCGGAAAAACCAGCCTTTTGATCAGCTTTCCATTCCGGTCTTGAAAAAGGCGCTGGTAATCGGTGGAGGGATTGCCGGGATGCAAGCGGCCATAGACATCGCCAAGGCAGGCCATAAGGTTACCCTGGTGGAGAGGACACCTACAATAGGCGGGAGGATGGCTCAGCTCGACAAGACCTTTCCCACCCTGGACTGCTCTGCCTGAATACTCACTCCTCGGATGGTGGAATCATCCCAGAATGAAAATATAGAGATACTTACTTACTCAGAGGTTGAGGAAGTCGGCGGCTATATAGGTAACTTCGATGTAAAGATTCGCAAAAAAGCCCGTTTCGTTGATATTGATAAGTGTACGGGATGCGGTACGTGTTACCAGAAATGTCCTGTTAAGGTTCCAAGCGAGTTTGATATGGAAATGGGCATGAGAAAGGCTATTTATGTCCCGTTCCCCCAGGCCGTTCCCAATGTGCCTGTGATCGATAAAGAGCATTGCAGGATGTTTACAAAGGGGAAATGCTCTATATGCCAGAAGCTCTGCCAGGCAGATGCCGTGGATTACGAGCAAAAAGACGAGATCATTGAGGACAGGTTTGGTGCCATTGTAGTGGCAACAGGGTACGACCTCTTTGATGCCAGTGTCTACGGTGAGTATGGCGGCGGCAGGTTTAAGGATGTCATTACCGGCCTTCAACTGGAGAGGTTGATAAGCCCGGCAGGCCCCACAGGGGGTCATATAAAACGTCCGTCTGACGGGAAAGAGCCGAAGAACGTGGTCTTTATCCAGTGTGTAGGGTCACGTGATATTGAAAAAGGCGTACCGTATTGTTCAAATGTCTGTTGTATGTACACAGCGAAACAGGCTGTATTGCTCAAAGAGCATCTGCCTGAGGTTCAAACGAATATATTCTACATGGATATCCGGTCTGCGGGTAAAAACTATGAACAGTTTGTGCAGCGGACAATGGAGCAATACGGTGCTTTATATATTAGAGGAAGGGTTTCAAAGATTTACCAGCGGGGAGACAAATTGATAGTGAAAGGGGCTGATACCCTTGTGGGGATCCAGGTGGAGGTGGAAGCCGATATGGTGGTACTCGCTACAGGGATAACTCCACGGCATGATTCAAAGAATTTGGCTGGCATATTGAGCATCCCCTATGACCAGTTTGGGTTCTTTACGGAACTCCATCCAAAACTGGCACCGATTGAAACCGTCACATCCGGGATATTTTTGACAGGCGCCTGTCAGGCTCCGAAGGACATCCCGGATACTGTTGCTTCTGCCAGCGGCGCTGCGGCCAAGGTTGCATCCCTTTTCAGCAGCGATGAGATGTCGATGGAGCCGCTGGTTTCAACTATAGATACCGCTGTTTGTTCTATGTGCAAGGCGTGTGTGGAGGTCTGTCCTTATGGTGCGATCCAGGAAGAAGAGATTACATTAAGGGACGGAACCAAGAAGAAACAGCTCATAGTTCTGGAGAGTGTGTGCCATGGTTGCGGGGCCTGCGTCTCTACTTGCAGATCATCCTGTATCATGCTGAGAGGGATGACCGACGAACAGATATTTGATGAATTAATGGCTGTAGCGCAGTAGTATACAAAAGAGGGTAAGTTATGGAAGAGACGAAATGGGAGCCAAAGGTAGTCGGATTTTTATGTCACTGGTGTAGCTATGCCGGGGCGGATCTTAGCGGTTCGGCCCGTCTGGAGTATCCACATAATATAAGGATTATACGAATCCCCTGTTCCGGCAGGGTAGATCCTATGTTTATTCTTAGGGCACTGCAAAACGGGGTTGACGGAGTAATCGTTTCGGGCTGCCATCCGGGTGATTGCCATTATCAGTCCGGCAATTTTCATGCAAGGAGAAAATTTGCCGTTATCAGGAGGCTTCTCGACTACGTGGGAATTGAACCGGAAAGGGTTCAGTTTAGCTGGGTAGCCGCTTCCGAGGGACCCAAAATGGCTCAGGTAATCAATGAATTTGTCGAAGGAGTGCGGAAGGTAGGGCCCAACAGACTTTTTAAGGATGAGAGAAGAGATGGAGAATAGACTGAAAGAAGAGGCGGGGAAGCTGTTAAAGGAAGGCAAGGTAGACTACATCGTGGGTTATGGTAAAGGAAGTGTCAAGTTTCGAACCTCCCCCCTAATAACAAATAAGGAAGAGGAACTGGAAAATCTCGTAATCAATCCTTTCATTGCGAATAATCTCAGTAGATACCCGATAGAGCTAAAGGCAAGAGTGGGTATCGTGGTAAAGGGCTGTGATTCTCGCTCCCTTATCAGTTTGATACAGGACAAAAAGGTCAATCGGGAAGACGTTGTGATACTGGGCGTGCCCTGTGAAGGGGTCGTTGATATCAAAAAGATAGAGAAGCATATAGGCAAGGATATCGATCAGATAGAGGAGATAAAAAGAGAAGGGGAGAACCTCACTATCCAAGCGAATGGTTCAAACCAGACGCTTTCATTCAAGGATGCGATATTTGATAAGTGCCTGGGATGTGAATATCCTACGCCTCTGGAATACGACGTACTTTTAGGAACAGAGATATCCCCAAAACCGGACATGGAAAAGAGCCTGATGCGGATTAAAGAACTCGAGAACATGGATGCCACAGATAGATGGAGCTATTGGAGAGAAGAGTTCAGCAAGTGTATTCGATGTTATGGTTGCAAAAATGTTTGTCCTGCTTGCTTTTGCGAAAGGTGTTTTATCGATGTGAATATCCCCCAATGGGTCAATACCTATGCAACCTGGCAGGACAATCTTGTCTTTCAATTGATACGAACCCTCCATGTCGCGGGCAGATGCTCAGACTGTGGGGAGTGTGAACGGGCATGTCCTGTGGGCATCCCTTTGAGGAGTTTGCAGAGGAAGATGGTGGAAGAAGTGAAGGACCTTTTTGATTATGAGGCTGGGGTAGACAAGGATGCGCTTCCTGTCTTTACTCATTATGAGGATACTGATCCTGAGGAGTTTATTAAATAAAGGTATCATTTTGGCGCTATGAAATAGAAAGCTGTCATCAAGCTTCAATGGCGGTCAAATTTTAATGCGTGTAGTTGTCTGAGCGTCTTAGTGAGAGTTAAGAAAGAACAGGGGATAACCTTACATATTATATCTGAAATAGGTTATAATGGAGATACTGAATTGATGGCGATATACTGTTCTTTCTTTACACTCACTTGGACGCGAGTTTTACACGGATTAAAATTTGATTGCCATTGAAGCTGCCTCTTTTCAAAAGCTAAACTGTTACAAGTAAAGAAAGAGTCAATTATGGGCAACAAAAAGATCAAGAAAGACCAGTTAAATACGCTTTTTAATGAGCTGAGCAAGGATTGTTCGGTTCTTGTGCCAACCCGATCAAAAGGCTACATTGGTTTTGATTTGTGGGATGAAAATAATGGGGATTTTATTGGATGGTATAAGAATACAACCATTCCTTTAAAGGCCAATTTCTTCCCAAAAGTAGAAGATATGTTTCGTTTCAATAAGGGGGAAGGGGGATACGAGATTAAGGAAATACTCCCCGAAGAAGAATCGCAGATCATCTTTGGCGTACGTCCCTGCGATGCCAGGGCATTAAAGATAATTGGTACCCTCTTTGCCGATACATACAAAGACCCGTACTTTCTGAAAAGAAGAGAAAACGCCATTCTGATTGGCCTGGGCTGTAACGAGCCATGTGATACGTGTTTTTGCGCCTCTATGGGCGCTTCTCCAGGTGAATCTCAGGATGTGGATTTGCTCTGTACTGATATGGGTGATGAACTCCTGTTTGAGACCGTTTCAAAAAAGGGAGAGGACCTTCTTTCGAATATGAGAGGACTTTCCGATAGCAGCGACGGGGATTCCTCAAAGGCAAAAGAGTTGAGGGAAGCCGCAAATAATAAGATACAAAGAAAGATAGATACTTCCAATCTAAAAGAAAAGATGCGGGCGAACTTTGAAAACAGGGAGTACTGGGAAAACGTTTCAATGAAATGTATGTCATGCGGTATCTGTACCTATGTATGTCCGACCTGCCATTGCTTCGATATCCATGATGAGAACAATAAGAAAGATGGATTGCGTGTGAGGAACTGGGATAGCTGTAAATTCCCACTCTTTACCAGGATGCCTATGGAAAACCCCCGCCATGAAAAATGGAGAAGGGTAAGGCAGCGCTATCACCATAAATTTGAGTATTATGATATGAATTTTGGGGTCATTGCCTGTACCGGTTGTGGCAGGTGTATCAGGGAATGCCCGGTGAATGTTGATGTAACACAGATCATAACGGGAATTCAGAGTCTTTAAGTGTGAAAAAAATAAAGGATGGTTCATCGATGGAAGGTGACAATGTTTATATACCTCATGTAATGAAGATTGAAAAGGTGATTCAGGAGACAGGGAATATCAAGACCTTTCACTTTAATTTCAAAGACCAAAGCCAGAAGGATAAATTTACTTTTAAATCAGGGCAATTCGCAGAATACTCCATATTTGGGGAGGGTGAGGCTACCTTCTGTGTATCTTCAAGCCCTACAAGGATGGATCACCTGGAGTTCAGTGTGATGAAGGCAGGAAAGGTAACCGCTGCGATCCATGAACTTCAGGAAGGGGATGAGATCGGTTTTCGAGGGCCTTATGGGAACTGGTTTCCTTTGGATTTGCTTCAGGGGAAGAATCTCGTGTTTGTGGGCGGGGGAATCGGACTGGCGCCTTTGCGGTCTCTGATCTGGAACGTCATTGATAACCGTGACTCTTATGGAGATGTTATTGTCCTTTACGGAGCGAGGAGCCCGGCGGATCTTTCTTTTAAATACGATCTGGAGGCATGGGACAAGGGTGATGCTATAGACATGTACACCACTGTAGACAGAGGGGACGATGCCTGGACTGGCAGGGTGGGTCTTATTCCACCGGTTTTGGAAGAGATAGGCCCCAGTGCGCAAGATACAGTGGCAATTACATGCGGTCCGCCGATCATGATAAAATTTACACTCCAGTCACTGGCCAAACTGGGTTTTACCCCTGAGCAGATAGTGACGACCCTGGAGATGAAGATGAAATGCGGTATAGGAAAGTGTGGAAGATGCAATATTGGGAATATATATGTATGTAAAGATGGTCCTGTATTTACCTATGCCCAGATACAAAACTTCCTTTCAGACGAGTTTTAGTTCTTCTTCATTGTTACGACCCGCCCCAAAATCCTCCCCTTCCGTATTTCTAAAAAAGGCATAGTGACACGACTTACTTGAGGTAGGAAAAATGATACCTCACAATACCTTTGGCTACAATTTCACTTGACATGCAGGATTGGCTTACATATACTTTTTCTCAATAAAAGGCTTCTAGTCTGATTTGATAATAATAGCAATCATACTTAAAAAAAGAGGAGGGAAGAAATGGATCTGAAAGAGGTACAGGCAATAGACACAATGTGTCGCGCGGCTTATTGCATGCCGCCGGAGGAACTTAGAGAGATGTATGATCTCTATGAATTCAGGGTTATGTTTGTAACTACCTTCGGGGGTGTGATGAAAAAGATGGGGTTAAAGCCGGAAGAGGCATGGAAGGCCGCTGCTTTTATGAACAAGGGCTCGGTTGAAGCAGCCATACAGGAGATGGATGAGATCGGGGTAGAGTATATCTTTATCGATCAGATGAAGGGATGGTCGAGGCGTGAAAACAAGCTATGGGGGGATTTCAGTCTGGAGACCATGGCGGAGCTTATTGATAAGTCAAATGGCAGGATAAAAGGGGGCGCCGGTTACAATCCTTTTCGGATTAAGGAGAGCCTGGAGGAGATAGAGCGAGCGGTTAAGGACTTTGGCTTTATATATGTATGGGCCCATCCGATTACTTTCGGTCTGGCGCCGAATGATAAGAAGATGTATCCGCTTTACGGTAAGTGCCTTGATCTGGGAATACCATGCAGTATGCAGGTGGGCCACTCAGCAGAGCCCCTGCCCAGCGAGCCGGGTCGTCCGATGTATGCAGACGAGGTTGCCCTGGATTTTCCGGATTTAACCCTGATCCTTACCCATACCGGTTGGCCCTGGATTAATGAATGGATGTCTGTGGTATGGAAACATCCCAATGTCTACGGGAATATCGGCGCGTATTTCCCCAAGGCCCTCGACCCTTCACTGGTGCAATTTATGGACGGAAGAGGCAGGGATAAGGTGCTCTGGGCAACGAATGGATTTGGCCTGACGCGCTGTAAGACAGAGTTTCTCGAATTACCGATCAAGGATGAAAATAAGAAAAAAATCCTTAGAGAGAACGCCTTAAAGGTATTTAAGTTATAAACTTCAGCCCTCCCTTTTTGTATTCAGGTATTCACTGTACCTGGCAAGATAATACAACACCTTTGCCGCTTTCTCAGGGGAGGGGTACACCGGTATCCCCAGTTGAGAAAGCTTGCTGTAAATGGGAGGTTTTATCGTGGTTCTGGGGAATAGGCGAGACACCAGAAGCGGTTTGCCCAATTGTTTTACCTGCGCAAATGTTGTCTGAATGTTTTTTTCCTCTTGTTCATTGATCGATTCCAGTATCTCGTCTATTCCGCCTTCTGTTGCTTTCTGATCGAGCAGGGTTTCCCGTAAAAATGTCCCTGCCCCCAGACCGCCGATAAGAATAACAGCATCCAGGTTGTCATCCTCCATAATGGACCAGAGACATTCAAAGGTTACCAGTTTCCCCGGGGCAGCCATGTCAGCAGGGTTTCCATGAGGCCAGCGGGGTGGCAGGAGGTTGTTCAAGGTATCCATGGTCTTTTTTGAGAATTGGGGCAGGCTCAGTCCCAAGCTCTCACACGCATCCGCAGCGACTACACCGATGCCGCCTCCGTCTGTCAATATCCCTGTCCTTCTTCCTTTTGGCAAAGGCAGATGAAGCAAGGCGGTAATCACATCAAAGACTTCATCATCACTATCTACCCGAATCACGCCGCACTGTTTAAACATCGCATCATAGATGACATCGTCTCCACTCAATGCCGCAACATGAGACTTTGCCGCCCTGGCAGCACCTTCCGTTCTTCCGGATTTCAGCACAATAATCGGTTTGTTTCTGGTGATCCTTTTTGCAAGCTTAAAGAATCGTTTCCCATCTCTAAGCCCCTCAATATATGCGATGATCAGCTCAGTCTCTTCATCTTCACCCAGGTATTCCAGGTAATCCTCTAAAGTCAGACTGGCTTCATTTCCCACACTGATGAACTTGCTGAAGCCCAACCCCTCTTCCAATCCGTAACGGACGAGACGCTGTCCATAGGTGCCGCTCTGAGAGATGAACCCAATATTGCCTTTTTTAACATGGTGCACCCATGCCAGGGTAGAAAATCCAGATGCAGTATTTACATGCCCCATGCTATTCGGCCCAATAAAGGACAGGTTTCCTTTTCTTGCAATGGTCTCGATCTCTTTTTCTATTCCGGCGCCTTCTTCGCTCGCTTCAGAAAGACCGCCTGATATGATTAAGGCTGCTTTGACACCTTTTTCTACACACTCTTCCATAATCCCTGGAATCATGTTATAGGGTACGGATATCACTGCAAAATCAACGGTATCCGGGATATCAAGGATGGATGAATAAGCCTTTATTCCCATAATCTCTGATTCTCTGGTATTTATGGGATAAATTTTTCTCGCTGGGTTTCCCAGAAGGCGGCACATTACGCCGTATCCCCAGCTTCCAAATGAGTTGGATGCACCGATTACAGCAACGGATTGAGGGTTAAACAGATGATCAAATTTACTGAATGTGTTTTCCATATTGTGGCCTCTTGATTCTTTGAAAAAACGTTTAATAATTTACCGCAAAGAGCGCAGAGTTTAGTTACGAAAATTCAATCTATTCCTTTGTGCCTTTTGAAGTGAACAGAAAAATATTAAATGACGATTGAGTTAACACAGCAATGGCAGTCACATTTATAACGCGTGCAAAACTCGCAATTTATAGAGCATAAAGAAAGAACAGTATGGATCATTTGAATTAGACAGTCACAAATGTATCTGTTAAGACTCACAATCAAGAAGCAATCTCCTGTTCTTTCTTAACGCTCTATACACCGTCAGATAAGTTGCACGCGTTATAAATGTGACTGCCATTGCTGTGTTAACTCA
>JAUXFK010000034.1 GCA_030623035.1 Deltaproteobacteria bacterium
ATGTTGATAAGCATTTGGAATAATACATATGTTCATCTCCCCTTAAAGTTAGTAATTGGCGGTCGAAAACAGGTGAATCTGAATGGCCGGTTGTGGCTAAGTGTACTTGAATCTATAGGTCAGCCATCTTTTAAGGATTGAGGAAGAATGAATGTATGAATTTTTACTTGAAGGACATGAGATATTTTGTAAAAGGGGTCTTGGTTGAATAAAATCAGAAACATAGATATTCAATAAGGAGGATAAGATGGCTGAAGAGAGTATTTTGTTAAAAAAAGACGGGCATATTGCTACGATAACCTTAAACCGTCCGGAAAAGCTAAATGCACTGGATTGGCCTGCTCAGAGGTTATTCGGGCAAAAACTAGATGAAGTCTCAGAGGACAGCGAGATAAGGGTTTTGATCATCACAGGTGAGGGGAGGGCCTTTTGCGCCGGCGGTGATGTAAGCGCCCAGAAGGCCAGGATAGGAATGAACATAGCCGAAAAGAGAGCAGGTGGCAAAATGCTCGCAAAGAACCCTCTGAAGATCAGGAAGATGTCGATCCCGGTGATCGCAATGGTAAACGGTGTTGCGGTTGGTGCAGGCTGTAACCTGGCTCTGGCTTGCGATATTATCATTGCTTCGGAAAAGGCGAGGTTCAGTCAGGCATTTGTCAAGATTGGCCTTGTGCAGGACTACGGTGGAAGTTATCTGTTATCCCGGCTGGTAGGCACAAAAAAGGCCTGTGAGCTTGTATTTACAGGTGACATGATAGATGCAAAAGAGGCATTTCGCATCGGGATGGTTAACAGGGTAGTTCCAGCAGACGAGCTGGAAAGTACCACAATGGAGATGGCCGATAAGATAGCCGGCAGGGCACCCATAGCAGTAAGCATTGCCAAGCGTTCTATTTATGATGGCTTTGAAATATTTGATCTGGAGGATGCTTTAGAATATGAGTTGTATACCCAGGGTTTTTGTACCAGTACTGAAGACCATAGAGAAGGTACTACGGCTTTTTTAGAAAAACGAGAACCGAAGTTCAAGGGGATGTGATATCATTGGAGGTAAAGATGGATTTTGATTTGAGTGAAGAGCATAAGATATTTCAAAATACGGCTGCCCAGTTTGCACAAAAGGAGATTGCCCCTTTAGGGGCAGAGTACGATGAGAAAGAGGAGTATCCTCGGTGGATTTTCAAGAGGGCAGGTGAATTGGGTTTCTTGGGGATACCCTATCCGGAAAAGTACGGAGGTACAGGGCCTGATACCATTGCCCTTTGTATATTTGTAGAGGAGGCTTCAAGGGCAGATGCCGGCATCGGTGCTGGTTTGGTAGTGCAGAACACTGTCGGCACTTCTCCGCTATACAGCTTCGGTTCAGAGGAGATCAAACAGAAGTATCTTGTTCCGGCCATAAAAGGGGATTTCGTTGGGTGTTTCTGCTTGACCGAACCCAATGTAGGGTCTGATGTTTCTTCTGTTGAAACGATGGCAAAGGAGGATGGTGACAGATATATTCTAAATGGTTCAAAACTCTTTGTGTCCAATGGCCTTATGGCTGACTATGCAATTGTAGCGGCAAGGACAGAGAAAGACAAGGGGCATAAGGGGGTCACCCTCTTTTTAATGGAGACCAATTCTGCGGGTCTTACCAGAAGGGGGTTGAAGAAATTGGGGATTCGTGCCCAGGACATAGCAGAGTTTGTCTTTGAGGATTGTCAGGTTCCAAAGAATAGTATTTTAGGTGAAAAAGGGCAGGGGTTTTACCACCTTATGGCCACAGTTCAGAAGACCCGGATTGTTGTAGGGTCTGCGAGTGTCGGCCTGGCCAGAGCCGCATTTGAGGCTGCCTTGAGATATGCAAAGGAAAGGAACCAGTTCGGTCAGCCAATAGGCAAGTTTCAGGCTATTCAATTCAAGCTTGCGGATATGGCTATGGAAATCGAGCTGGCATCCCTTATGACGTATAAGGCAGCATGGTTGAATGACAAAGGAGAGAAATGCATTAAAGAGGCATCAATGGCAAAACTCTATGCCTCTGAGATGGTAAATCGGGTTGCTTACAATGCCTTGCAGATACATGGAGGATATGGTTACATGAGGGAATATCCCATGGAACGATACTTCAGGGATGCAAGGATAATGGAAATATTTGAAGGCACGTCGGAGATTCAGAGGGTAATTATAGCCAGACAATTAGGTCTCTAATTACAAATATCAAACATCTACATATGGCCGCCAGAAGGGCGGAAAGTTGAACTAGGAGGGATTTTTATGGATTTAAAGGTGGTTTTGTATGAAAAGAGGGATGGAATTGCAATCGTAACGATGAATTATCCGCAGAGATTAAACGCTTTGAGCGATCAACTCCGCAATGATCTGATGATGGCATATGAAGAGGCTCTCAATGATAAGGAGATAGGGGCCGTTGTTCTGACAGGGACGGATAGGGCATTTTGCGCTGGGGCGGACATAAGCGGTTTTAAGTTCGATACACCGTCTATCAGGAAATTTATGAGGGGGGTTATGCATTTCCTGGCTTACCTGGAGAAGTATCCGAAGCCGGTTATTTCTGCTGTGAATGGTCTTGCCTTGGGTGGAGGGTTGGAGATTGCAATATCTTCGGATATCATTATTGCCTCTGAGAAGGCGAGATTCGGCGTGCCGGAGGCAGCAATCGGTCTGGCCCCTGGTTTTGCGATTATCAGGTTGCATCAGATTGTGGGCCGGGCAAAGTCAAAGGAGCTTGCCATGACCTGTGATCAGATATCTGCTGATGAAGCATTAAGGATTGGGTTGATCAACAGAGTCGTACCCCATGAAGACCTTATGGATGCCTCTATGGAGATGGCAAAAAAGATCATCTCAAAAGCCCCATTGGCAATAGAGCTAATTAAATCATCGGTTAACAGAGACCTTCATGGAGAAGAGTTGACTTACGCGATGGACGCTATGTCTGGGCTTTTTAAGACAGATGATGTAAAAGAGGGTATGGATGCATTTCTGAATAAGAGGAAGCCTGTATTTAAAGGACTGTAATTAGAAATATCCATCCGAACCAGGCTGGAAGTAAGCATAGTTGAAATTAATAGGAGTTTAAGGAGGCAGGTTAATGAGTCATTTTACTGAAGAGCAGAAGATGATGCAACAGATGGTGAGGAGGTTGGTAAATGAGAAGGTAGCTCCTAGAGCAGCGGAGATTGATGAGACGGATGAGTTCCCATGGGATATTGTTAAGGTGTTCGGTGAAAATGGGCTTTTGAATTTGGTTTTACCGGAGGAGTACGGTGGTGTGAATGCCAATAATACCACACTGTGTATAGTTATAGAAGAGATTGCAAAGGTCTCTCCTGCGTGTGGTCTGACAGTATTTACAACCCAGGCACTACAGAATGTACTGGTAAGAGGTGGCAATGATGAACAGAAGAAAAGATTCTATCCTAAATTTGAATCTGGAGACAAGATCTGCGCCTTTGTGCTCACCGAACCCAATGCCGGCTCGGATGCAGGATCCATTCAAACCAGGGCCATTTTGGATGGTGGTAACTATATATTCAATGGGAATAAGAACTTTATTACCACTGGAGAGGTAGCGGATTATTATCTGGTCTTTGCGATGACACAACCGGGTAAGAGGGCCAAAGGTATGAGTGCCTTCATTGTGGAAAAAGGCACGGAAGGTTTCAGCTTTGGCAAGAAAGAGAATAAAATGGGTCTCAGGGGAAGCCCCACCGTAGAACTGATCTTTGAGGATGCAAAGGTCCCAAAAGAAAACCTGTTGGGAGAAGAAGGACAGGGATGGAAGATTCTCACAGAATATGGAAACCTGATGAGGACATGGGGAGCAGCCTCCACATCCCTCGGAATTGCTGAGGGGGCACTTGCGTATGCAACTGGATATGCGAAAGAAAGGACTCAGTTTGGAAAGCCGATTGCCGCTTTCCAGGCGATTCAGTTTATGCTGGCCGATATGGCGATACTCACGGAGGCTTCTAAGTCTTTAATCTTAAAGGCCTCATGGACCATAGATAAAGAGACGGAGCCCTTTTTTAAGATCGAGCCGATGGTATCTATGGCAAAATGTTTTACCACAGATACTGCGATGAAGGTGACGACTGATGCAGTGCAGATATTGGGAGGCTATGGGTATACAAAGGAGTATCCTGTAGAGAGGATGATGCGGGATGCAAAGGGTGTTCAGATATTTGATGGTACGAACCAGATCCAAAGGGTGATTATAGCGAGGAATTTGATCGGGAAACTCAAATAGCAGATATGGGGGTATCACTGGAATGTTTAATTTGACAGAAGAACAGATAATGATTCGAGATATGGTAAGAAAGATCGCAAAGCAAAAGATTGAACCGAGAGCGGCTGAGATCGATGAAACGGATGAGTTCCCTATGGATTATGTGGAGGTCTATAAAGAGAACAGATTGTTTAAGATGGTTCTCCCTGAAGAGTATGGGGGTATCGATGCAAATACGGCAACACTTTGCATCATTGTTGAGGAGCTTGCTAAGGCATATGCTTCTGCACCACAGATGTTGATTACTACAGGGGCTGTTTTACAGGTATTATTAAAGGCAGCCACTGAAGCGCAACAAAAGAGACTCTTCAAGAGGCTGGAACAGGGTACCCAGACATGCTCTTTTGCCTTGACAGAGCCAAACCACGGTTCTGATGCCGGTTCTCTTCAGACAAAGGCGGTTTTAGATGGTGACCATTATATTATAAACGGCTCAAAGGCCTTTATAACTACAGGAGAGGTCGCGGAACTCCACCTGGTTTTTGTAAGGACCGGGGCAGAGAGGACAAAGGGTATCAGTGTAATTATGGTGGATAAGAACACACCAGGTTTTCGAGTTGGAAAGAAAGAGCATAAGATGGGTTTTGCCGGTACTGGAACCGTTGAACTGATATTTGAAGATGCAAAGGTACATAAAGAAAATCTGATTGGAGAGGTGAATGAAGGATGGAGCCTCTTATTGAATATCGCCAATATGATGCGTGCCTGGGGAGCGGCATGTACCGCGTTAGGGAATGCCCAGGGTGCCCTCGATTACGTTGTAGAGTATGCCAAACAGAGATTTCAATTTGGAAAGCCGATAGCCGGTTTTCAGGCAGTCCAGTTTATGCTCGCAGACATGGCAATCTTGATAGAGAGCGCAAGATCTTTGATTTACAGAATTGCATATATCATGGATACAAACACAGAGACCTTTAAGAATATTGAGAGCCTTGTGTGTATGTGTAAGGCGCATGCCGCTGATGTGGGGATGAAGGTAACTACAGATGCGGTTCAAATAATGGGTGGTTATGGATATATAAAGGAATATCCAATAGAAAGAAGGATGAGGGATGCGAAGTCGGTTCAGATATACGATGGTACGAATCAAATTCAAAGAGTAGTTATTGCCAGGAATATGTTGATGCAGCCTTTGTTTTTAAAGGGGTGAAGGTGATGATGCTAAATAGAGGGAGGTCTGTGCATGGAGCTTGATAGAAAGATAAGGGTTGTTATGGCAAAGGTCAGTTTGGACGGCCATGATAGAGGGATAAAGGTAGTAACAAGGGCACTTAGAGATGCGGGCATGGAAGTAATATATATGGGGGCGTTTCAGACTCCTGAAAGGGTTGTAACGACAGCTATTGAAGAGGACGCGGATGTCATTGGGCTGAGTTTTCTTTCCGGTGAACAGCTCTCTCATACCCCAAAGGTTATAAATCTTTTAAGGGAGAAAAACATAACGGATATCCTGGTACTCATTGGGGGGGTATTTCCCAGGCAGGATATCCCTAAGCTTAAAGAGATGGGGGTTGATGAAATTTTTATCTCAGGCCATTCAATGGATGAGATTGCAGGTTATATTCGTGAAAATGTCCGAAAGAAATAGGCAGATTCCCTCATTAGTGTCCATCGAGAAATGGGCAATTTTGTTCAAGGTCAAGGGAGGGGACTTTAATATTTATGATTTGTTTTTTTTGTATATATAACGATGCTTTTGGGAAAGAAGGAATTGAGCACCCTTTCTGCTTTGCCCATCAGTTTTGACTCGATAGAAGCCACAAGAAATTTCCGATACATGGCGGGTATCAGAGCCGATTCCTTGTTAAGGCCGAATAAGCATCGAAGCATCCAATATACAGAGTGGAAAGCATGCTCGAAGCGAATTGAGTATATCTCAAGATCGTTCTTCCGCAACGCATCGACCAGTCTCTTTGGGACGTATTTTCTGACGTGGCCTCCAGGAGTGTTAAAGTATTCTTTGGATAACTTTCCATAAAGGGCCTCTGTAAAGTAAGTGGGAACAGTAACAGCCATTTCTCCATCTTCCTTGAGTACCCTTACAAGCTCCTTTATTCCGTTATTGTCATCGTTTAGGTGTTCCAGGACCTCTGAACATATTATTTTATCGAAGGTATTGTCATTAAAAGGGAGGTTTTCTGCGTCTCCCTCAAGAACGTAACCGAATCCAACCGTCTGTCCTTCTATGCCCATCAGGTTGAACATATATTCGACTTTTTGCAGGTTCTGGTATTCTATGTCCATTGCAAAGATAGAACATTCGACTCTTTTGCTTAATTCAAGCGCATGTCTTCCTTCACCACAACCCGCATCAAGGACAAATTCTTTGGGATAAACCTGGAAGATATCGTAATTAACGGTAAGCATTTATAGCCTCTTCGTATACTGAAATTGTTTTTTTGGCTGCCTCGTTCCATGAGAAGAGGTCTTGTACCCTTCTTCTGGCAGACTTTCCCATTTTTAGCATCAACTCTTCATCACTCAAGAGATGCTCTATGCCGGAAGCAATGGCATCTGGATCTCTTGGAGGTACGAGAATGCCATTGTTACCATTACCAACAACCTCGGGTAAGGAACTGATTTTAGATGCTATAATGGGCAGTTCACAGGACATGGCCTCAGCTGCTGGAAAGCCGAACCCTTCATATAAAGAAGGAACTATAGCAACATTCGAACTGGAGTAAAGCTTGACCAACTCTTCCGTGCTCTTTACCTTGCCCGTGAAGGTAACCCTATCTTCCAGACCGTATTTGCGAACCATCGTCGGGGCAAACCTCTTTCTGGGTGCTCCTCCGTCTACAATGGTCAACTTAACATCGTCCTGTAATTTTCTCATGGCCTGCAGTAGATATAATATACCTTTTTTTCTGTCATCTGAATTGCCGACAAAAATTAGATTCTTTTTTCCCTTTGCGACTCCATTCGTTCTTTGAAAAGTATCCGTATCCACACCGTTATAAACGACTCGGATCTTTTTGGGATTTACATCGAAGTACTTTACGATATCCCTGGCGGCACTGTTCGATACAGTCACAATTGCATCGAGACGTTTGGCAACAAATTTTTGCATACTTAGAGGATAATATAGGACTCGTCTGTATCGATCAGAAAATTTCGGATGGTGCTCAAACTCGATCAATCTATCCACAGATAGTGGGTGATGTATTGTTGAAATTACCGGGATATTGAAGCTCTTCATAAGGAGCAACCCATAGCCCAAACACTGGTTATCGTGAATTATATCGAATTTTTCTGACTTTATGATCTCTTTTAATCGATTAAAAGACCTGAAGCTAAATGCAAACATCTCAGGAAAGAAACCGACACGTGCAGCGGCAAGCTCAATAAAATGCAAAGGAGAAAAGACTGAAAGGGGATTTTGGTCGGCTGGGAAACCCGTATAAAAATTGTAGAAGTTGAAGTCATGTATTTCATGTAACTTTGCACCATCCATAGAAAAAGGATATGGCGGACCGACCAATAAATGGACATCATGCCCTTGTTTAACCATTTCGCGGGCCAAATAATTTATATATACTCCCTGACCTCCACAGTATGGATTTCCCCGGTAGCTTAAAAGACATATTTTCATCTTTACTTCCCTCCACTATGAGAAAATTTGGTACAAAAAATATTTGTCATTAATGATTTCCCGGATAGCCTTCAACGTGAGAACTGTAAATACGATGAATCGAGAAATACTGGAAGACAATCTAAGTTTTTTGATGTGTTTTAATTAGAAAAGGGATTTTTGTGGCGAGGCTTTTCCCTCTAATTATTGTTCTTTGTTTCCTGGGTTTCCTCAGCAGTAGGGACATCTATTTTGATTGTCAATATTGTCCATCCGACCCAAAAACCAAGACTCAGGACACTTAAGAATCCGAGCATAACAGGAATGGCAAGCGCCCAATAGTTTTTTTGAAAAATTCCTATAAGAAATACGATAATCACGACAGTAATTCCACCACATAAGAGGGCTCCATAAAAACGAGAACTGTTCTTATTCATACTTTTACTCCTTGAATCTCATTTTGTAGTTGTGCTATCCATTTTTTATTCTACATTTCGAAACGAGTATATCACTGAAAATTGGCATTTTACGAGCGATCTTGTCACAGACGGTCATCATGCTAAATGCAAGGCTATTTGGTAATTTTTCTATAATCTCACGCCAGTATGGGAGTTTCCAAAATAGAGAAACCCCGACCAGGGATTCTACTTCTAGATGCCGATTCAAAACGTTCTTAAAGACAAAATAATCAAACTTGTATGTATGATCCGTGGGGATTTCGCAGGATTTTGTCTTTTTGTAAGAACTTCCCCCTGGACAGGTGTCACGACCTGGTATCCTGTAAGTCTTCGTCTTACCAAATCCATCCCATATGTTTTTTTCTGTAATTTTTTTATTCAGTATGATTGATCTTATCTTTTTGAAAATCTTAAATAAGATACAACTCAAACTCTCATAATTCGTTACGGATATTATAACGCTGCCGTTTGGTTTGATTGTTTGGGCCATTTGCCGAATCGCTTCATCAGGATTATAGAAATGATCTAAAGCCCCCTTGCAAATGACATTTTCGAACGACCTGTTCGTAAAAGGTAAGCTCTCTCCAACCCCCTGGACTAAATGAACATCCATATTCTTGTTCTTAGACCAGTCATCTGCTTTTTTCAGCATAACATTTGATGGTTCCAACCCTACCAGGTTATTTCCTCTTTCTACCAATTGTGAGGCATCGATCCCCATTCCGCATCCTACATCAAGAACCTTTCCTCCATTTCTTTGATCAACCATAGCCAGCGTTACATCTGTCATCCTGTCAAATGTGAATAGAGTAACAATATCCAAATTGGGGGAGATGGCGTTCGTATCATCCCATTCACAATCTACTCTTTTCCCCATATGCGCTCCTTGCCTAGCATATTGTCAATTATTTTCTTTACCTTACCTTCCTTGACATTGAACAGAATCGCTCACTTACTGATGGACACTGTAGGGGTTTCTACTGGAGAACTTATATAAAATTTCATTCGATATGTCAATAAAAAGTTCTTTGTTTCATAAAAATGAATTCATGGTAATAATTTAGAATTCTAATATTACCTTAATCACTTCTTCCTTACGATTAACAGCAATTTCAAACCCTTCCTGGATATTAACAAAAGGAAGGGTGTGGGTAATCAATCTTTCTACTTCTATCTGGTCTGCCATGATCGTTCGTAAGGCATAGGCATAGTCGATTTCTATTGACGGCCCGACCGAGGCTATGATTCTAAGTTCCTTACGAAATAATTGGTTGAAATTTAACCCGGGTGATTCCTTTAGACAGATTCCAAAAAAGGCAACAACACCATCATGGCGGGCTAAATCAAAAGACATGTTAAGAGTTTCTTCATAACCGCAGGCCTCAACTACCAAATCTGCCATATTCCCTTTTGTGATATCCTTTACAATCTCTGAAACGTTTTGTTTGCTGGAGTCTATGGTATGGGTTGCCCCCATTTCTTTAGCGATTCGCAAACGATAATCCAGGATATCAACACCGATTACCCGGGTTGCCCCCATATTTTTTAGCATACTGTTAAAGAGCAAACCAACAGGGCCCTGACCTATAACAACTGTGTTCATGCCCCACACGTTATTTATTCGTCGACAGCAATGGACAACAGCACCTAGTAGCTGGGTCATAAGCATTACAGACGTATCTTTTTGCCTTGGCATATGCATCAGTCTGTCAGGTGTCACCAAATAATACTCTTTAAACCCATCCAAATAAGGGGGCAGAGTCAAGACAAAATCTCCCTTATTATAGTCAAGAGAATCTGAAGATTCTACTAGGCCCACGCATTCGTGTCCCGAGTAGCCGCTGGCAAATGGATAGGCCGAATCCGGATGTTTATCTCGAAAGTAGGGAAGGTCACTGCCGCATATTGCTGCTTTTTCTAAGCGGACAAGCACCTTTCCTTTATCCAATTCGGGTATGGGTTCATCAAAAATTTCAATTCGCCGGGGAGCGATTATCTTTGCAACACGCATTTAGAAACTCCTTTCATTATCTTATTTTTCGTATGAGGTCGTTTACAGATACTGGAAAGTCGACGTTTAAGAGGATAAGCTGATTTGGCTGGGCAATTTGTATATCTTCGTTATCCTCATTTTTTATTTTATCCAGAAAAACACGGTTGATATCTCCTTTGTTTCCAATAAATTCGGCTTCATCCTTTATCCTTATTTGGTTTCTCACCTCAACCTTTATCTCGGTATTTTCCAAAACCTCTCTTACTATGCCTACTATATCATGGGTTTGAATATATGAAAGTGATGAATAGTTTTGTGATGCTTTAGGAGAGCTTCCACAGAAGAAGCCGGTTGTATAGTTGCGATGGCTTACCTTTTTCAACTCCTCTAACCAATACTTTTTAAATTCATACTTTTCATGACAGTTTAGATATTCGTTTATTGCTTGACGATAAATCCTTACAACGTTTCCAACGTAGTTTATTCCCTTCATTCTGCCCTCGATCTTAAAAGAGTCTATACTGGCATTTATTAACTCTGGGATATGCTCTATAAGACAGAGGTCCTCAGAACTTAGGATATAACTCCCGCGATCGTCCTCAAAGATTGGATAATAAGTTCCAGAACGGCTTTCTTCCATGAGTGAGTACTTCCAACGGCATGGTTGTGAACACTCTCCAAGATTAGAATCTCGGTGAGTGAGGTAATTACTGAGCAAACACCTGCCAGAGTACGATATACACATCGCCCCGTGGACAAAAATTTCAATCTCTGCATCCGCCCTTTTTTTTATATATTCAATTTCTGAGAAAGAAAGTTCTCTGGCTAGATTTACACGAGTAACACCTTGACGTTCCCAGAACTGAACACTACGCCAATTGGTACAATTGGCTTGGGTGCTGAGATGGAGAGGAATTGCTGGGATTAATTTATTTGCCATAGAGATAATACCAGGATCTGATACTATTATGGCATCTATTCCTAGTTGTTCGAGCTGAATTAAATATTGGGGAAGCTTCTCCAAATCATCATTGTGTGAAAATATGTTGACTGTAACGTAAACTTTAACCCCTTTTTTATGCGCATATTCAATACCTTCTTCCATTTCGCAGATCGTAAAGTTTTGTGCAAAACTCCTTAGGCCATAAGCCTTTCCGCTTAAATATAATGCGTCAGCACCATAATGAATGGCAACCTTCAATTTCTCTAAGTTTCCTGCAGGTGCAAGTAGTTCCGGCTTTTTCATAGGAGGGTTCTTATCTGTGATATATCTTTTTTCGCAATCTTTTTTATATCACATAATATAGAATTTATGCCAGCAAAATTATCACAGACATGTTTTAAAGACAAGGAGTCTGTTCATTTTTTATTTAACATTATTCATTTTTTCTTGACAAATAAGAATGTAGTAAGTATGTATTGATTCGAAAAATCATATGAACCAATTCGTCAATGTTGTTAATGTAATCGACTTTTATTCTAATTATTATTTTTTGCTTCGCTTGAGACAACATAATGACATTGTGTGATTCGCGAGAAATTGTATTTTGGATAAGGATTTTTGGGGAGTAGCACTGAGTCTTGTGCCTGGTATAGGCAGTGTTCTAAATAAAAAGCTGATCGATTATTTCAAAACAGCCGAGTCTGTATTCAAGGCTTCCTTTAAGGAGTTGATAAATGTTGAGGGCATTGGGGGTCAAACAGCACTGGCCATTAAAAACTTTAATAGAGAAGACCAGGTTCAAGAAAGGTTATTGACTGCCAGAAGAGAAGATGCGCAAGTATTAACATTAGAGAATGAAAGTTATCCGAGCAACCTGTCCAAAATAAATAATCCACCCCCAATACTCTATGTAAAAGGGGAGGTTAAAAGAGATGATCAACTTGCTGTTGCTATTGTTGGATCACGAACCCCATCAAAGTATGGGGAATTAGCTACTGGATGGATAAGTCGAGGTTTGGCAGCAAAGGGGATAACCATTGTCAGTGGTATGGCTCGGGGGATTGATACGATTTCTCATAAAGAGGCACTGTACACAGGTGGAAGAACCATGGCTGTCTTAGGAAGTGGAATAGATGTAATCTATCCACCAGAAAATAGAAGACTTTTCGATAAAATAATCCAAAAAGGGGCTGTTTTAACTGAATTTCCAAGTTCAACGCCCCCGGATAGTGTAAACTTCCCTCGTCGAAACAGGATAATCAGTGGATTATCTTTAGGTGTTGTAATTGTAGAGGCTGGATATAGAAGTGGCTCTTTGATTACTGCAAGATTAGCGAAAGGACAAGGCAGAAAGATATTTGCAGTGCCTGGCCAGATTGGTTTTGCTGGAAGTAAAGGAACGAATAAACTTATAAAAGATGGAGCGATACTCGTAGAGAACGCCGATGATATTTTGAATGTTATTTTACCTGATTATAGATCTGATAAAGAGGCCGGTAAAGAAGAATCGAAAGAGGTAAAATTATCCCCAAATGCTAAGATTGTGATTGATGCTTTGGCTGAAGACCCGGTGCCGATTGATACGATTATTATCCGAACCGGATTAAGTGTGAATAATGTTTCAACCGTATTACTCGATCTCGAGCTTCGCGGATTTGTTACGCAATTGCCTGGAAAGATTTTTATAAAGAATTTATAAACATAAAATGGTACATAAATCCATTTGGTAGTCGCATATTATCTATGGAGAAGAAATGGCTAAATCTCTGGTTATTGTTGAGTCACCTGCTAAAGCGAATACAATAGAAAAGTTCCTGGGTAAAGACTTTTTGGTTATGGCTTCTATGGGGCATGTCAGGGCACTTCCAAGCAAGCCCGGTTCTGTAGATATTGAGAATGATTTTGAACCTAAATACCAGGTATTACCTCAGCGAAAGAAAGATATTTCTCGAATAAAGAAAGCAGTAAAAAACTGTGAGAACATATACCTGGCCACTGATTTAGATCGGGAGGGCGAGGCTATTGCCTGGCATCTATTGGAGATTTTGGGATTAAATAATGGAAAAGCCCAGAAAAAAGGAGACGTTTCACCTTCGGTTTCAGTCAAAAGGATAACATTTTATGAAATCACAAAAGAGGCTGTCCAGAATGCGATAAAAAATCCTCGGGATATCATTCAATATCTGGTAAACGCTCAACAGGCCAGGGTAGTATTAGACTACCTTTTTGGATTTAATTTGAGTCCTTTTTTATGGAAGAAGGTACGAAATGGTCTTTCTGCTGGACGAGTCCAGTCAGTTGCTTTGAGGTTAATTTGTGAGAGAGAAGAGGAGATTGAGAAATTTAAACCAAAGGAATATTGGACGATCTCCTCTAAACTCTCAACCGAAAAAGAACCCGTCCAGGCTACGAGCTTCAAAGCTACATTGGTTGAGATTGATGGCAAGAAACTAAAGAAGTTCTCAATCAACAATGAAGAGCATGCCAAAAGGGTTGTTAAAGAACTTAAAGGTGCGAAATACCATGTTTTAGAGATAAAAGAAAAAGAAGCTTTCAAGACCCCTCCGCCTCCTTTTACGACGAGCACATTGCAACAGGAGGCGTTTAGAAAGTTAGGTTTCAGTGCAAAAAAGACGATGTCGATAGCCCAGAAACTTTACGAAGGAATCGAGATACAAGGAGAAAGTGTTGGTCTGATTACCTATATGAGGACGGATAGTTTCAATCTTTCACAGAGTGTTCTAGTTCAGGCGAAAACGATAATAGCCAAAATGTTCGGAGATCAATATGCATTAAAGACACCGCGTTATTTTAAAAATAAGGCAAAAAATATACAAGAAGCTCATGAAGCTATAAGACCAACAGATTTAGACAATAAACCAGAAGAGTTAAAGGCTTTTTTAACTCCTGATCAATGGAAGTTATATGCGCTTATTTGGAGACGTACAATTGCATGTCAAATGGCCAAAGCTAAACAAAATACAGTCGTAGTAGATATTGCTGCTAAAGAAACTTATATTTTTCGTGCCTCTGGCTCTATAATAGAGTTTCCAGGTTTTATGAAGGTCTATGAGGAGAGTAAAGATAATAGTATCAAAGATAAAGAGGATGTACTACCATCTTTGAATAAAGGACAGGATCTGTACCTAATAGAGCTTCTTCCAAATCAACATTTTACAATCCCTCCTCATCGTTATACGGAAGCCTCACTTATAAAAATCTTAGAAGAATATGGGATAGGACGTCCATCTACATATGCTACGATAATGTCTACTCTTCAAATTCGAGGTTATGTAAATATGATTGATCGACATTTACATCCGGAAGATATCGGGATGACTGTCAACAAGTTGTTGGTTACCCATTTTGATCGATATGTTGATTATGACTTTACTGCTAAGATGGAAGATGATCTTGATCAAATAGCAAAGGGTAAAATCGATTGGCGTCCGATTATACATCAGTTTTGGTTCCCTTTTTTTGAATTAATTAAGGAAAAGGATATTGAGGTTAAAAAGTCAGATATAGTTGATGAAAAAACAGATGAAAAATGCCCTCAATGCAGTAGTGACCTTGTCATTAAATTAGGGCGATACGGTAAATTCTATGCTTGTAAAGGATACCCTAAATGCAGGTTTGTAAAACCCTTAGAGGAAATGGCTGAAGAACCGTCTGCAAGCTCAGAAATATGTGAAAAATGCGGCAAACAAATGGTAATAAAGAATGGAAGGTATGGTAAGTTTTTGGCTTGCCTGGGATATCCTGAGTGTAAAAACACCAAAGGGATTTTTAAATATAAGAATGGAAAGTCCCAAGTTAGAGAAAAAATAACGAACGAAATATGCGAAAAATGTGGTGGTAATCTTGTAATTAAAAGCACTCGTTATGGGGGCAGATTTCTCTCTTGTCAGAATTATCCAAAATGTAAGAATGCAAAGCCGCTTTGCACTGGGGTTAAATGTCCACAACCTGATTGTGATGGAGATGTTGTGGAGAGGAGTTCAAAAAAAGGAAGAACTTTTTTTGGATGCAGTAATTATCCTGATTGCAATTTCATTATCTGGAATAGACCTATAGCAGAAAAATGTCCCGATTGCGGGATGCTGTTTTTATTAGAAAAGGTTAGTAGAGGCAATAGAAAGACACTTGAATGTTTTAATAATGAATGTAAATACAGCAGGGAACAAGAAGTTGAATAGAAAAAGCCATCTAAATGCTATAAATGCATTAGATGGCTTTTTTATAGTTTCTCGGCGGTGACTTACTCTCCCACCTCGTTGCCAAAGCAGTACCATCAGCGCTGGAGGGCTTAACTTCCGTGTTCGATATGGGAACGGGTGTATCCCCTCCGCTATAATCACCGAAAAATCAATTTTTAATGAATAAGATTATGGTCAAGCCTCACGACCTATTAGTATTGGTAAGCTTAATTCGTTACCGAACTTACACATCCAACCTATCAACCTTGTAGTCTACAAGGGGTCTTTAGTCTACCTATTAAGTAGAGGGATACCTTATCTTGAGGTGGGCTTCCCGCTTAGATGCTTTCAGCGGTTATCCCTTCCAAACTTAGCTACCCAGCTATGCCACTGGCGTGACAACTGGTAAACCAGAGGTTCGTCCATTCCGGTCCTCTCGTACTGGGAACAGCTCCTCTCAAGTATCCTACGCCCACAACAGATAGGGACCGAACTGTCTCACGACGTTCTAAACCCAGCTCACGTACCACTTTAATCGGCGAACAGCCGAACCCTTGGGACCGACTCCAGCCCCAGGATGTGATGAGCCGACATCGAGGTGCCAAACACCCCCG
>JAUXFK010000264.1 GCA_030623035.1 Deltaproteobacteria bacterium
CATATTCATTTGAACCCTTTACGGGCGAAACTTGTTTCAGATATGGCTGGATTAAACAGATATAAATATAGTGGTCATAGTGTTTTAATGGGGTTGCATAAATGCGACTGGCAGGATAATAGGTATGTGCTTTCGTATTTTAGAGAGAGTGTTTTTTTGTTATTGGGCGGTGCGAGAGCTAGGCGTGGAAGGGGCTCAGATGGCGAAGCGATTAACCGTGTCCCGAGGGACGAGGGATGATGAGCCAGGCGGGGTTAGCCTATGGTCCCTCGTTCCTCGGGATAAACTGTAAGGAGAGGTGAGGGCATTGTTAAAGAAAAGGCTATTCAAATGATAGGATAATTACTGAATTACAAAAGGACGTCCCCCCTATGTCGTCCCAATTAGACCTTCCTAATGTCGATGAGTTATTTATTTCCAATGCCTAAGCAGCTCTTTAGGGCCTTCAAATTATGGAAGCCATAGATACATAAAATGCAGCCCTCGTGTAAGGGGCAATGTGCCAATATCTATGTTGACGAGGTTAATTGTCTTGAAATCAAGGGGAGAGATCTTAGAATAGATATTGTTTCTATAACTAAGTGGCCGATGATAGATTATAACTTTGGCTTTGCGGATTCCTGCCTGTCTTTTTGCAAGTTCAACAGCATCTTCTAAATAGCCAACCTTATCGATTAGTTTTGCATCAACCGCCTGTTTTGTTGTAAACACCCTGCCATCGGCCAATCTTCTGATCTGTTCCATGCTTAATTCTTTTCTTTCCTTGGCAATTACATCTAAGAACCTCTGGTATAAACTGTCGATGATCCGATTGAGTATCTCTCTCTCTTCTTCGGTATTGGGCCGAAACGGTGACAAGAGGTCTTTCTTGTCTCCAGATTTTATGGTCTCATCTTCAATGCCGATCTTGTCCAGAAGTTCACTGGCATTGAATTTAACGGCGATGACTCCTATGCTTCCTGTAATGGAAGTCGGATGGGCTAAGATCGTATCCGCAGCAAGGGAAACATAGTATCCACCGGATGCAGCCACATCCATCATACAGGCTATTACGGGGACTTTCTTTTCCTCTTTAAATTCCTTGATCTCCTTATAGATAATATCACTGGCAGTTACAGATCCTCCCGGGGAGTTAATCCGGAGGATCACCCCTTTTATCCTCTTGTCCGAGGCTGCCCTTTTTAACTCTTCTTTCACGCGGGAAACGATACCAATCTTTTCGGAAAATGGAAACACCTTTAAATATACTTTAGTGGATATCGTACCGGAAATATCTATTATGAGGATCTTATCCTTACCCTTTCCAGAAACGACTGTTTCATCGAGAGGCTTTGTTCCTTGAAAGATTGGAATCGAAAGACAGGTACAGCCACAGCTTAAGAAGATAAAAAAGAGACAACCGGTAAATAGAAATCTATAATACGTCTTATTTCTAGGGTTTTTTGTCTTTGACATGACTTCTCCTTATGCATATGAATTGACAAGTGGTTTATGTAAAATTGGTTATTGACTTCCCTTTGCAAAAAAATCGGCCACAGCAATGGCAATCACATTATAACCCGTGCAAAACTCGCGCCTTAGTGAGCGTAAAGAAAGAACAGTATTGATCTTTGTAATTGAGCAGTTACGAATGTATCTGTTCATACGCATAGCCATCCAGCAACACTTCTGTTCTTTCTTAACGCTCACTACACTGCTCAAACAGTTGCACGCGTTATAATGTGACCGCCATTGCTGTGTTAAGTCAATAACCATTTATGTAAATATAAACTCCTCAATCGCTTTGAAGTATTTCTCCATTCCCGCAAACATGATATTGTTGTGATCTGCATCCGGTATGATCAACATACGTTTATCCTTGACAGAGAGGTTGTCGAATAGGGCTTTACCTTGACCCAGAGGAATGAGTTGATCATACATTGCATGAATAATAAGGGTAGGGGTGGATATTGAACGGATATTGGATAGATTTGAGGATTCTGTTTCTTTAGAAAGGTTTAAAAGCCCAAGAGGGAGCCCGCGAGCTTCCAGTAAATCGGGTATACTTGCGAAACCGCTCTCGATAATAAGGCCGTCAATCTGATTTGGGTAATTACAGGCCAGTTCAATAGCTGAAGCGCTTCCAAGGGATCTTCCCATGATAAAAATTTTTCCTGTATGATTCTCTTTTTTTAGTATATTGACAAAAGATTCAAATATCTTATGCGAATCTGCGATCATATGGGTTACAGTAGGTGTCCCATTGCTGAAGCCATAGCCTCTATAATCAGTAATAAAGAGATTTGCCCCAATCCTCTCATACATTGGTGCAATCTCATCATAGTCAGTGACGATTTCCCCATTACCGTGGAAATAAAGGATATTAGGGGATTCTATGGAGTATACATGGAAACGGCATCCAATAGATACGTCTTCATCCACTGGTAGCTTGTAGTCCTTTGCATTGGTTTTCGATGTCCTTAAAACCGGAGATCTTCTCGGATAGAAGATAAACTGAAGGATATCATTCTGGTCTAAGGCTGAAAGGTCGTCTTTTAATTGAACCATGTTTTCCTCCGTAAAAGAAGCCAAATAACACTACAAAGACAAAAAGTGCCCACACGCTTCTTACATAAATAAGCTAGTGTCCATCCAGAAATGAGCAATTTTGTTCAAGGTCAAGGAAGGCGAAGATTTTCACCACAGGAATATATTGAGATATTTCGAGGATTAAAATCTGAGCCTGACACAGAGATTAGGCAAAAGGGCCATTTATGGATGGGCACAAGCTAAAAGATCATTATACCACAGAATCCTATACAGATTAATAA
>JAUXFK010000175.1 GCA_030623035.1 Deltaproteobacteria bacterium
AAAATACCATTTCCCGTCATTCCGGCAAAAGCCGGAATCCAGTGTTTTCAAGCAGTTGCGGACCATCTGGACTCCGGTTTTCACCGGAGTGACGACTTTTTACGAATTCATCAGATTTTAATCCTCGAAATATGTCAATATATTCCTGCGGTTAAAACCTTCGCCTTCCTTGATCTTGAACAAAATTGCTCATTTCTGGATGGACACTAGATAATAAAGGAAAACCCCATAAAAGGGGTTTTTCTTTGATTGAAAGATGGGACGATTCCATGAGAAGTATCATCTTTGATCTCGATAATACGATATATCCGAGGGATGTAGGGCTGTTTTGTTTGGTGGATAAGAGAATCAATGAGTATATGCTAATAAAGTTGGGTTTGGATTTTGATGCAATTGAAGCCCTTCGATTGAAGTATATGGATGAATATGGAACGACCCTGGGGGGGCTGATGATTCATCACAATATCGATCCTGATGATTATTTAAGCTTTGTCCATGATATCTGTATCGAAGATATATTGTCAACGAATCTTGAATTGCGCTATCTATTTGAACAGATCTTGATAGATAAGGTTATTTTTACCAATGGTTCTTGTGGTCATGCAAAAAGGGTTCTTAATGCCCTGGGAGTGATCCGTTATTTCTCACGGATATTTGATATTAGATTTATGAATTATATAGCTAAACCGAATATTTTATCCTATCAAAGGTTGTTGGATGCTTTAGGAGTTGATGGTAGGGAGTGTTTAATCGTGGAAGATTTAGCTAAAAACCTTTCCCCGGCTAAGGAATTGGGGATGACAACGGTTCTAATTGGAGATGAGGAGTGCAAAGATGTAGATTTTTTAATTGATGATATATTTGGAATAGATAAAGTACTTAAAGAGATAGTACCTAACGAATAGATGTGTTTATGAAAAGAGCTGTAATAACATTTATTACAGATTTTGGGACCAAGGATGGTTATGCCGGGGTTATGAAAGGTGTGATTTTAAAGATAAACCCCGAGGTAAGATTTGTTGATATTTCTCATGAAATCTCACCACAGGATATTCTTGAGGCAGGTCTAGTATTAAAGAATTCATACAATTATTTCCCAGATCGATCTATACATTTGGTGGTGGTTGATCCAGGAGTAGGGAGCAAGAGGCGGGCAGTTGCAATCGAGGGAGAGAACCATTTCTTTATTGGCCCGGATAACGGTGTTTTCACTTTCATATATGGGGTTGATAGGATAAGACGGGTTGTTGAGTTAGAGAATAATAGATACTTTCTGTCAAATATAAGCAATACTTTCCACGGCAGGGATATTTTTGCGCCAGTGGCTGCACATCTTTCTTTAGGGACCCCCTTAGAAAATTTTGGATCTATATGCAAAGATTTTATTAAGGTTGATCTGCCCGAGCCGGAGATAGAAGAAGGGATAATAAACGGTATTATAATTCATATGGATCGGTTCGGGAATCTTATATCTAATATACATGAGGCGCTGTTTACAGAATCGATTGGAAGCGGTACGTATAGGATATTGATCGGTGATCAGATGATTGAGGAGGTTCAGGATTCATATTCTGGGGTAAAAGAGGGAGAGATTTTGGCTATATTTGGAAGCTCTGGTTATCTGGAGATATCAAAAAGAGACCAAAACGCTAAAAAGATGCTGGGATTGGATAAAGGCAGTGAGATAAAGGTACTGTTTAGATGAACTTTCCATTTCTCTTCAAATTCATGTTCAGGAGGTAACTATCAGAATGCAAAAGCCATTAGAAGGTATACGAGTCTTGGAATGGGGTATCTTTCACGCTGGTCCAGGAGGCCCAGCCATACTGTCTGATATGGGAGCTGATGTAATAAAGATTGAAAAACCAGGAACAGGAGATCCAATACGACAGGTCTCCCAATACAAAAACATTGACTTTAACCTTGGTGCAAGCAGTAATATGTTCTTTCAAGCTGCAAACCGCGGGAAAAAGAGTGTGACTATCGATCTGGCTCGTAGTGAGGGGAGGCAACTCGCTTATGACCTGGTAGAAAAGTCCGATGTCTTCTTTACCAATATACGTTCAAGCACTGTCGAAAGAATGAAGATGGATTATCCGACTTTATCAGAGATTAATCCTTCTTTGATCTATGCTACTGTAACAAGCTATGGATCCCAGGGGCCTGATGCGGACCAGGGCGGATTTGATTTTCAGGGGCAAGGGAGAGCGGGTTTGATGTATAGCCTGGGTGAGCCGAATATGTCTCCGGGATTGGCTCAGTTCGGAATTGCAGATCAGACAACCGCAATCATGGCGAGTTACCAGGTTGTTATCGCCCTGTTGATGCGGGAACGCTTTGGTATCGGCCAAAAAGTTGAAGTATCTCTCCTTGGTGCAGTCTCTTACATTATGTATATGAACAACCTGACAGCCTTGCTTGCCGGCAGAGATGTACCAAGACATGAACAGGCCAGTGCCGACCCACTGCGCAATTATTACTGTTGTAAAGATGCGAAGTGGCTCGTACTAACGGATCACCCCAAATCTGAAAACTGGTCAGTAATATGCGAATTAATCGGCCATACTGAACTGATACATAATCCGGATTTTAAAGACAGGGAAAGTCGGATGCAAAACTCTAAAGAACTGGTAGCTATCTTTAATAAGGCCTTCTTAACCAGGACAAGAGACGAATGGCTGGATTTATTTAAAGAGAAGAATCTTATTATATGTCAGGTAAACACTTCTATGGAAGCCGTTAAGGACATCCAGATGAAAGAAAATGGCTACATCGTTGATTTCGACCATCCAGAGATGGGCAAGATAAGCATTCCTGGTTTCCCTATCCAATTCAGCCGGGCTGAAATCAACAACAATCTTGTCGCACCCAAACTCGGTGAGCATACATTTAGCGTACTGAAGGGGGTTAACAGTTACAGTGACGAGTACCTGGAGAAATTGAGAAAGGATAAAATAATATAATAACAGGAATTTTCTTGTAATGTGAAAGGAAAAGATCATGTACAAAGAAGATTTTTTGAATGAAACAGAAAATATGAAGAGGAGTTTAACAGGATATTAGATAAGATTCCAAATAGCAAGAAACATTACATCACGGATTTTGGAATCAAAGTGAAACCTCTTTATACCCCATCGGATATCGCCGGGATTGATCTTGGAAAAGATATACCATACCCTGAGCAATATCCATACACCAGAGGTATATTTCCAGCAGGATACCTGTCTCGACCGGGTAACCCCTTCAATATGAGACAGGTTACCGGCATAGGAACTGCTGAAGAGACAAACAAGAGGAGAAATATCTATTCTCTTTGGGGGCCAGAGCTGTTGCTGTAGTTGGGGCACCACACGGATGGGGTCCTGACGTTGATGATGAGATGACACCGGGTTTCGCTGGCAAAGATAGTCTTGCAGCAGATACGCTAGCGGATATGGAAACTCTCTTTGACGGAATCGACCTTCGAGATATATCCGTTCATCTAATCAGCGGAAGTACAACAACCCTGGCTATGTATATAGCCATAGCAGAAAAGAAAGGTATAGCCCCCCGCGAACTTAGGGGAAGCATGTCCAATAGTCTGAGACCTGACAGGGACTGCATCGAGATCATCGAATATTACCATAAGAACATGCCTCTATTCCATTCTGGCTACATCGATGTCCGAAATGTAAGGGAAGCAGGCTGTACCGCTGTTCAAGAGATAGCGTTTGGCTGTGCTATGGGTATGGCTGCGGTTGAAGCTGTAGCACCCAAAGGGATAGGCGTCGATGAAATCGCTCCGAGGATATCATGGTTTGTTAACTCTGGCTCTGAGTTCTTTGAAGAGGTAGCCAAATTTCGTGCCATGAGAATGGTAAAGAGTATCATTCGAAAACATCCTAAAATGACTTGATCGGGCAGATCGCATCTGAGAGTCTGGGTACCCGCTTGATGGCCAGAGCAGGAGGACATCTTACCCTAGGGGCCAGTAGTTAGCATACAGCGAAACTGCGCCGACCATGTAGTCACTGAATACGGAATTGCCCGGCTCAAGGGAAGGCCGATAAGGAAGAGGGTTGGGGAACTCATCGCCATTGCCCACCCTGATTTTCTGTCAGAACTGAGGAGGGAGGCTAAAAGCTTTACTGGCCCTAAGAGGTGGTAATAGTCGCAATTATTAGGAGAAGAGATAATGAAACGTTGGCCAATACCAGATTTGAAGAAATCGGACAGATATCATGGTGTATATTATGATAGTGAACTGCCAGAATCCAAGATATGGGTTGCACGGATAAACAGGAGTTGTGCCCGCTTCAATCATGTGGGGAATTTCGAGACAGAATTGGAAGCAGCCAAGGCCTACAATGATTATATTAAAAGACATAGCCTTGATGTGCCATTGAATGACCTTGAGAGTCAAGACTAGCGACAATAGAAGGACAAGTCAGATTTATTGACAAGGAATGTTTTGGTTACCCCTTAAAAGCCTAATAATGGACTATGCCTCAGGGCATTTTTAAAGAAAAGGCGATTCAAATGATAGAATAATTACTGAATTGCAAAAGGACGTCCCTCAATCCACCTTAAAGCTCACTAAGATGTTCAAACAGTTGCACGGGTTAAAATTAGACCACCGCCTTAGCAACTAAAATTTCGAAAAGCTAAACTGTTACATTAAATCCAATTAATGTGATTCTATTACATCTTTGTAAAACTCTAGATATTTTTCTGATGTGTTTCCCCAAGTAAAAGATTGAGCCCTTTTTATTCCTTTTTGTGTCATTTCATCTCGAAGGTTTTTATCTTGTAATAAAGTATATATAGCATCTGTCATTTCTTCAATACTATATGGATTAACCAGAGAAGCGGCATCAGATGCGACCTCAGGCATTGCTGTGATATTTGATGTAATAACAGGCAAACCAAGCTTCATCGCTTCTAATACAGGGATGCCAAATCCTTCATAAAGAGAGGGATATATTAGAAGCTCCGCCATACGGAAAAGAGAATCCAACTCATTCTCTGAAGTAAAATCTGTAAAAACGATTCTTTTCTCCATTTTGGTTTCTTGTATGGCAGCATCACAAATACTTTTCATTTTTTCCTGATAAGGTGCACCGGAAATAGCACCGGTTATTAACAATTTTCCAGAATAGCCGCGTAATTGTACCAATCTTGAAAAAGCATGAATTAACCGAACAATATTTTTCCTCTCATGTATCCCACCCACATTTATAATAAAGGTATCATCTATTTCATATCGGATTTTGAGTTCTTGTTCCAAAGACTTATCTGCGGGATTAGGCTCACGTAATCCATTGGCGATAACCCGTATTTTATCAATTGGAATGCCAACTTTTTTGGCAATATCCTGCTTTGAAAATTCTGACACGGTAGCAATCATATCGTTTAGACGGCAAGCCATTCTGATACCCGGTTTGTACAGAAATTTGTTTCTGAAGAATCCCATTGCTTCTCTGAATGTAAATGGGATGACATCATGGACGGTTAGCAATGATGGAACTTTGCTAAAGAATGGGAAACTCCAATTATAGAAAAAATGGATAATATCAGCGTCCTCAGACTTAGCAATATCCTGAATATTCGTCACGTCTAGTTTCACGTTTTTCAGAGACATGGAATGGGTAGTCACATCTAGAGGAATTATTTTCAGATTATGATTTTCAGAAAAAATGTCGTTAACACTTTCTAATCTACTCTTTTTGCAAAGAATAATAATATGATGACCAATACCCTCTATATATTTTGCGATATGAATTACACCTTGTTCAACACCCCCGATAACACCATCGTATTTTCTAAAATCAAAAACTATTTTCATACTTTATGCCTTAACTATCAAAAACTTTGATGATTATAAAGTTAACTCTAAAGAATAAACTCCCTATTTATGGTAGGTTACAGATTTGACAGTTAGAAAGGGTATAGATTTTCCTGGAATTGGCCATTGATCTTTTTCTTTTATTTTATTAAATCCTTTAATTTCAATTGGTTAGTATTCAGAGATATCTTTATAATCATTAAAGATATTGTTTTTGAACACCTTCCAGCGATTGAAGAATATCCA
>JAUXFK010000080.1 GCA_030623035.1 Deltaproteobacteria bacterium
TAATTTGAAAAATCCGCATTCATGTCTCTGTCATCTGTGGCGCCCACGGCTATGATGGCATCATTATCCAATGCTGCGGGGTACAGGTAGGCACTCGTTTCCTCATTCCCTGCTGCAGCGCAGACCAGTACTCCGTTATCCGTGGCAAAGGTTATCGCATCTTCAACAACGCTTACTTTCTCGCTAGACCCCCAGCTCAGATTGATCACAGAGGCCCCATTTTCAGCAGCATACACAATGGCCGCAGCAGAATCATCGCTCTCTAACGATCCATCACCTGAAAGCGTTTCGTACCCTGACCTGACCGGCATAATCGTGCAGTTCCATGCAACACCTGCAATACCAACCCCATTATTTGTGGCTGCAGCGGTTATCCCTGCCACATGCGTGCCGTGCCCCAGTCTGTCCATAGGATCATTATCACGGGTCGTGCAATCCTCACCGGGTGCGCATTTTGAAGCATCAACAAAATCCCATCCGATGGTGTCGTCTATGTATCCATTGCCGTCGTCGTCAATGCTATTGCCAGGAATCTCTCCCGGGTTTTGCCAGATATTGCCTGCAAGGTCTTCGTGGTCGTATTCAACACCTGTATCGATGATAGCAATGATCACCCCCGGATCTCCCTGCTCAATATTCCATGCCTCGACTGCATCGATATCCGCATCATTCACACCACCGGTTTGACCGGTGTTATGCAATGCCCATTGATCACCAAAATCAGGGTCATTGGGGGTGGCACAAATTTTGTATATATAGTTTGGTTCAATGTATTCAACAATCGGAGATTTCTCTAGCTCTCGGATGATCTTCAAAAGGTCGCTTTGAGATGAAAATCGTACTTTATATATACGAGATAACCTTTTATATCGCAAAGAATTGAGACCCTGTTGAGAAATTCTGGAAGAAAGAAAATCAGCCATGAACTGCTAAAAAGAGACCAGCCCCAATCCTTCCATCTCCTTTTGGAACTCCTTTAATGAAGCGGCCTGATACGTATCTGAGTAAACAGACAGATCACGAAACTTCACAATCAGCTCTCCGGGCACATAATTAGCCCTGTCTTGTTTTGCCCATATCTCCTGGCTAACGAACAGCAGTAGAAACGCCAATACAAATAAAAAAAACGGCTTCCTCATATATGAATAACCTTTATTGGTTATTGACTTCCCTCAGCAAAAAAATCGGTCACAGCAATGGGGGGCACATTATAAGCCCGTGCAAAACTCACATCTTTCCCCCTGTTCTTTCTTAACGCTCACTAAGTTGCTCAAACAGTTGCACAGATTAAAATTTGACCACCACCTTCGCAACTAAAATTTCAAAAAGCTAAACTGTACTAGCATCCTTATATTAACAAAGAAAAAAGGGGATAGTCAATAACAAAAGCAGTACCTAACGCATGATTTGCCCTTGACAATCGCTCAATTTATGTTAATTTACACTATTTATATGTCATCGATATACCGCATTTAATGATACGGAGGAGAGAGTGGATTATAAGGATACCCTGAATTTGCCCAGAACCGAATTCCCGATGAAGGCCAACCTTTCTCAAAAAGAACCGGAAATCTTGAAAGAATGGGAAAAATTACAGATTTATAATAAGATAAAAAAGGCGACTCAAGATAGAAAACAATATATCCTTCATGACGGGCCCCCCTATGCCAACGGACATATCCATATCGGAACCGCTCTCAATAAGATACTGAAAGATATCATCATCAAATCAAAAACCATGGCCGGGTTTAACAGCAACTATGTGCCAGGATGGGATTGTCATGGTCTTCCCATAGAACATGAAGTGGATAAAAAACTGGGAGAAAAGAGGCATTCTATTTCTGTTTTAGAGATAAGGAAACGATGCAGGGAATATGCCAGGAAATTTATAGATATCCAGAGGAATGAATTCAAGCGATTGGGAGTTTTCGGTGAGTGGGAAAACCCGTATCTCACGATGAATCATAACTATGTAGCCACTATCGTGAGAGAATTCGGCAACTTTGTAAAGACAGACAGTGTCTATAAGAGCAAAAAGCCTATTCACTGGTGCGCATCCTGCAAGACTGCTTTGGCAGAAGCCGAAGTTGAATATCAACAGTGCACCTCACCGTCTATATATGTTGAGTTTCCCCTTGTTTCAGACATTACAGATGTACTGCCTTCCTTAAAAGGTGAGAAGGTTTCCGTCATCATCTGGACAACTACCCCGTGGACAATCCCTGCGAACCTGGCAATTACCTTCCATCCGGATTTTTCATATGTTGCAGTAAAGGCAGAAGACCAGGTATTCATCGTCGCTGAAGGGTTATTGGAAAACACGATGAAGGCGGTGGGGATCAAAGAGTATGAAGTCATTGAAAAGTTCTCTCCTTTGAAACTGGAAGGCCTGAAATGCAAACATCCTTTTATAGACAGGGAATCATTGATCATCCTGGGCAATCATGTAACACTGGAAGCCGGTACCGGCTGCGTCCATACTGCTCCGGGACACGGACAGGAAGATTATGAGATCGGCCTTAAGTATGGCCTTGACATCTACACCCCTGTCAATGACGATGGCAGATTTACCGACGATGTTGAATTCTTTGCCGGGCAGTTCGTATTCGATGCGAATAAATCCGTAAATAAAAAGCTCGATGAAGTGGGTTGCCTGCTGGATGAAGAGTCTATTACACATTCATATCCGCACTGCTGGAGGTGCAAAAAACCGATTGTCTTCCGCTCTACTGAACAGTGGTTTATCTCTATGGAGAAAAACAGGCTGAGAGAAAATGCCCTTGAAAACATCAACAGGGTCAACTGGATACCCAAATGGGGAAGGGACAGGATCTACTCCATGGTCGAGAATCGCCCGGATTGGTGTATATCCCGTCAAAGGGCATGGGGAGTCCCGATTATCATCTTCTATTGTAAATCGTGTAATTATACCCTTGCAAAAAAGGAAATCATAGACTTCATATCCGACCAATTCGAAAAAGAGGGCTGCGACATCTGGTTTTCAAAAAAAGCAGAGGATCTGCTTCCTCCTGGCACAAAATGTCCCAAATGTAACCACAATGAATTTAAAAAGGAGATGGACATACTCGATGTCTGGTTTGACTCCGGAGTCAGTTATGCCGCAGTACTAGAAAATCGAAACGATCTGAAATTCCCGGCAGATATCTATTTAGAAGGGAGTGACCAACACAGAGGGTGGTTTCACAGCTCTCTATTAACATCTGTAAATACGAGAGGAATGGCACCATATCATACTGTACTGACCCATGGTTTTGTAGTAGACGGCAAGGGCAAAAAGATGTCCAAGTCCTCTGGAAACGTGATCGCACCGGAAGAGATCATTAAAAAAAACGGGGCTGAAATCCTCAGGCTCTGGGTCGCAGCAGAGGACTATAAAGACGATATTCGGATATCGGATGAGATATTAAAGAGGATGTCTGAGGCTTATCGACGTATCCGAAATACCTGCAGATATATTCTTGGCAACCTGTATGACTTCGATCCTTCAAAAGATGCCTTGAAATACCAGGATCTTATGGAGATTGACAGGTTTTCCCTCCATAACCTGCAGAAACTCATCAAAAAAATCAAAGATGCGTATGATAACTTCTCTTTTCACCTGGTTTACCACTCACTTCATAACTTCTGTGTCGTTGAGATGAGCGCCTTTTATCTGGACATTCTAAAAGACAGATTATATATCTCAAAACAGACCTCCATAGAAAGAAGATCTGCCCAGACGGCTATGTATGAGATACTAAACGCGATCGTAAGACTGATAGCGCCCATCCTTTCCTTTACATCTGAAGAGGTCTGGAAATACTTGCCTCTAGATGGAAACAAGGCTGAAAGTGTTCACCTTGCTCAATTTCCTGCAGTTAAAAAGGAATATACAGACCATGATCTGGAAAACAGATGGAACAGGTTATTGAAGATCAGGGGGGAAGTCTCCAAGGCATTGGAGACTGCCCGTCAGGATAAGGTAATCGGTCATTCATTGGATGCCCTGGTAGAAATCTTTGCAACCGAAGAACTCTTTGATTTTCTCAAATCATATGAGCATGAGCTGAAGTCGATCTTTATTGTTTCAAAGGTGAATCTATTGAAAAGGGAAGAAGGCAGAGCTCAATATATAAGCGAGGAGATCAATGGATTGGAGATCAATGTAATCCAGGCCCCGGGCAACAAATGTGAGAGATGCTGGAACTATTATACGAGTGTTGGAGATAACAAAGAACACCCAGACATATGCCAGAGGTGTAGTGAGGTATTAATCAAATCTTGAAGAAAAAGTATTTCATCGCAATAACAATTATTTTGGCAGTTATATTACTGGATCAATCTTCTAAACTATATGTAGAGAGGGCCCTCGCCCTTCACGATCCAATAACTGTCATAAAAGATTTCTTTCATATCGTACATGTCAGAAATACTGGCGCAGCCTTTGGTATCATGGCCGAACAGGGCATTTGCTTCAGAGTTTTTTTTATTTCAATCTCAACTGTAGCGATTATAATCATCCCTTTTTTCTTAATGAAACTGGAGGACAATCAGATCGTTCCAATAACAGGGCTTTCATTGATTATGGCTGGAGCCATTGGAAACCTGATAGATCGGATCAGGTTGGGAGAGGTTATAGACTTCATAGATCTTCACTGGTATTCATACCACTGGCCGACCTTTAATCTGGCTGACTCAGCTATTACCATTGGCGGCATCTTTCTGATCGTCGAAATCGTTTTCATAAAAAAGGCCTTTTGAAAGGCTAAAAAATATCAGGGTGCAAGAAGACAGGCAGGCTGCTTGCAATCTTCTTTATAAATTTGAAAAACGAGGCATTTTATGTACCCAATACTATTACAGATCGGCAACTTTAAGATACACACATACGGTGTTTTGGTTGCGTTTGCTTTTTTGGTGGGTATTTTTCTCGCCGCAAAGGAGGCAAAGCGAACCGGAGTAGACCCTGAAAAAATCCTGGACATTACATTCTATCTGATTATTGCTGCAATCATAGGGTCCCGTGTTTTGTATATCATACTCCATTATCCGTATTTTTTAGAAAACCCATTGGAAATGATAAAGATATGGAGAGGCGGATTGGTATTCTATGGAGGTTTCATACTGGCTTTAGCCGTCGTTATCCGGTATATAAAAAAGAATCAATTGGATCTATGGAAAACCTTTGACATCCTGGCTCCATCCATAGCTATAGGACAGGGCATTGGAAGATTGGGTTGCTTTTTCGCCGGCTGCTGCTATGGTAAAGAGACGACCCTTCCCTGGGCCATAACCTTTTCTCATCCTGAAAGCCTGGCAAAGCTCGGAGTTACTTTACATCCTACCCAACTCTATTCCTCTATCAACGCTTTTTCTATATTTTTCATTCTTACGGTGGCAAAAAGATATAAAAAATTTGATGGATTTCTTTTGTGGCTTTATGTGTTGCTCTATTCAGTCACTCGCTCTATCATCGAATTCTTTAGGGGTGATGAGAGAGGATTAATATTCTATCAAAGTATATCTACATCCCAGTTTATTGGAATAATACTGGGGATTACATCCGTATTTATGTTATTCTATCTCGGATCAAGACATAAAGAACTATCGAAAAAGTAGCTTTTCAATACTCACATAAGACCCCTGATCTAACGAGTATCACTGTAAATAATTATTCACCTGGCACATTCATAGAAACAAAGAAAGGGGTAACAGTTTAGCTTTTTGAAATTTTAGTTGCTTCTACGGTGGTCAAATTTTAATCCGTGCAACTGTTTGAACATCTAAGTGAGTTAAGAAAGAACAGGGGGAAAGATGCGAGTTCTGCACGGGTTAAAATTTGATTGCCGTAGAAGCTTGGCGAATGCTTTCTGTTTCATAAGGCTAAAATAATACATAAAAGGGATAAATGCTAAACATTCTTCAATATATACTGCCACCGGTAATCGGCAGTATTATCGGCTGGTCTACAAACAAACTGGCTATCTGGATGCTCTTTAATCCGAAAAGGGAAAGAAGGATATTTGGTTTCAGGGTTCCATTTACCCCTGGTCTCATGCCAAGGGATCAAGCCATGATAGCGAAAAGTCTGGGAACTCTCGTTGAAGAGAAGCTTTTACAACCAGAAGAGATAGAAAGTAGTATAACGATCGAGGAAATAAATGAGAAGGTAAATGAACTATTGGAGAAAACTATAGAAAAAAACATTGGCAAATTTGCCATGCTTATACCAGAGGCAGCTATATCTCAAATAAAAAAGCTTTTGACATCAAAGATTTCCACGTTTATAAAGGACGAATTACTGAATTTCATAGGCATTGTAAACTTCAAAGAGATTGTTGAGGAGAAGGTCAGCAACTTTCCTCTGGGAGAGCTCGAAAGGTCGATTAAGAGCGTAACCCAGAAGCATCTGACATATATTACGCTGTTTGGCGGCTTTTTGGGGTTTATCATAGGGCTGGTACAGATCGTACTGAATGCTTATCTATAAGGAAACGTTCGCATAAAAATGGGATGCTCATATGATAACTGTTGGAATACTTACAATTAGTGACAAAGGTTCGCTGGGACAAAGAGAAGACTTAAGTGGTTTAGAGATTGAGAGTTTGATAAAGGAACTCCCTGCAAGGGTAGATGCATATGAGATAATCCCCGACGAGAAAGATATTATAGCAAACAAAATAATCGATTATGTCGATAATATGAAGCTCGATTTGGTTATTACTACAGGAGGTACTGGAGTCAGCCCAAAAGATGTAACTCCTGAAGCCACATCATGCGTTATAGACAGAGAAGTCCCTGGAATGGCTGAGGCGATGAGATTTGAGGGCATTAAGAAGACCCCCTTTGCTATGATATCCAGGGCTGTGGTAGGAATACGGAAAAACGCTCTTATCGTTAACCTGCCGGGCAGCCCTAAGGCTGTATCTGAAAATCTCAACACAATACTGCCCTGTTTACCCCATGCAATTGCAAAGATAAAGGGGGACAGTTCAGAATGTGCATCCGTATAAATAACCATTTTACTCTATTTGTAATATTAAGAAAAATGGTAAAATTTTAGCTTTTTGAAAAGAGTCGCTTCGACGGCAATCAAATTTTAATCCGTGCAAAACTCGCACCCAAGTGAGCGTAAAGAAAGAACAGTATAACACCATTCAATACAGTAGCTCCATTATGACTTGTTTCAGATATAAAATGTGACGCAATCCCCTGTTCTTTCTTAACGCTCACTAAGACGCTCAGACAACTGCACGCATTAAAATTTGACCGTCGTCGAAGCTTGCTGATAGCTTTCTATTTAATAACGCTAAAATGATACGAAAAATGTAGATATTATGCCAGACAAAAACTCAAGGAAGGATATCAGAGAGATATTTGAAAGTGCCCTCGTTGCCATAGACCCAAAGAAGGTTATAAAGAAAAACGTCCGGTTACTGGATCATCCGGAAGGGTCTAAACTGCTCATATCTGACAGAGAATACAACCTTTCAGATTATCAAGGGATATATGTGATCGGCGCGGGAAAGGCCGCATCAGCTATGGCCTGGTCAATTGAGGATATCCTAAAAGAGAGAATCACAAAAGGGGTGGTGATTACTAAATACGGATATAGAGAAAAGCTTAAAACAGTAGTTGCAAATGAAGCAGGCCATCCTATTCCGGATGAGGCAGGTATAAGAGGCACTATGAGTATCCTTGAATTGGTACGTGGGTTAACCAGCCATGATCTTGTAATATGCTTGATATCTGGAGGGGGGTCAGCTTTAATGCTCATTCCTTGTGAAGGGATAACCCTTGGCGAGAAGCAGGAAACAACAGGATTATTGTTAGAATGCGGCGGCGCAATAAACGAAATAAACGCTATAAGAAAACATATCTCTCTAATAAAGGGAGGAAGGCTTGCAAGGGCTGTAAGTCCGGCAAGCCTGATATCTTTGATACTGTCAGATGTTATTGGTGACCGATTGGACGTAATTGCTTCCGGACCAACAGCACCTGATGAAAGTACCTTTAAAGACTGTATTGAGATTATAAATAAATATGGACTTTCAAAAACCATACCTTCTTCTGTTATGAAACGCCTCTTAAATGGTTCAAAAGGAGAGCTGGAAGAAACACCAAAGCCAGGAGATGCAATCTTTGACAAAACACAAAATTTAATTATTGGAAATAATCTCCTGGCTATTAATGAAGCAAAGAGCAGATCAAAGCAAATGGGTTATAACACCCTTGTCCTGTCATCATCTATCGAAGGAGAGACAAGGGAGGTAGCAAAAGTACATACAGCAATAGCAAAAGAGGTCTTAACCTCTGGTAATCCTGTAAAAAGGCCTGCCTGTATTATATCCGGGGGTGAGACCACTGTTACGATAAAGGGCAGTGGCCTGGGGGGAAGAAACCAGGAATTTGTTTTAGCTGGTGCAATGGAGATCGATGGATTGGATGAGATAACTATTCTAAGCGGAGGAACTGATGGAACAGACGGTCCTACAGATGCTGCCGGGGCTATTGCTGATGGCGAAACCATAAAAAGGGCTAAGAAACTGAAGATGGATCCATATTCATACATTCAGAACAACGATTCCTACCACTTTTTTCAGAAATTGGATGATCTACTCATTACAGGCCCGACCAATACCAATGTAATGGATCTTAGATTATTAATAGTAAACTGATAGTAACTGTTCAGAAATCAGAAGCCAGAATACAAAACGCAGCTAATTTACTTGACACAAAAACAGACTTGACTAAAATGCTTGAAAATTATAAAGATTTGCCCCTGACAGGTCAGTATCTGAGACATTGCATTCAGTATCTTTTCACTGGTAACTGGCATCTTGCTGCCGGACATCTCCCTCAAGGCAGAAATCTCATACCAGCGGATTATTTCGGCATTCGCGTTGCCGGTTCACCTGATCCGAAGTGTTGCGATTATGTGGTGGAAGCTCTCCATCAGTTAGGTCTGCGGCATGTCAGGCTGGATTTTACATATTCCAGTGAGAACTCCTATACAAAACCTTTTCTGGACCGCCTGATGGACGAAGGATTTCAGGTCTGTCTTCACCTGATCCAGCCCCTTGAAGAAGCCGGAACGATGAATATGCCGGAGGTTCAGGCCCGGTGGAGAGATTTCATAATACGTACCCTTGATTATTGCAAGGACCGCCTTGAAATGGTTGAGATCGGCTCCACATGCAATAGGCGCAAATGGGCAGGGTACGGATTTTCATCATTCATGAAAGCGTGGAACATTGCATACGAAGAAGTATCAAAGAGGGGCATTCTCCTTGCCGGACCTAATGTCACTGACTTCGAGCCTCTATACAACATAGGTCTACTTGGCATAATGAATAAATCAGGAACCCTTCCCACGGTTCATTCTGATAACCTGTACGTGGAACGCGCAGGTGAGCCCGAGGCCTTTGACCACAAGATTGCAGGGCATTTCTTTGCCCCGTTCATCAAGTATAACCTTGTAAAGAAGGTGCATACCCTTGTCGGGATCTCAGATTATTACAACATCCCCTTTACAATCTGCTCCCATGTTGAATGGAGTTTAAAGCGAATCAACCGGGTACTCCGCAATCTCGAAGAGAAACAGGCCGACTATCTGGCAAGGTATATTTGTCTTGCAGCAGCTTCAGGAGGGCTTACAAGGATATACTGGGGACCGCTCATCGGCCAGCAGGAGGGGCTTATAGATGACGGAACTTCAGAATTTCCGGAATTACCTCACGTAACCTTCTATGGAAAAGCAAACGGAGAAGTCAAAGATTACCGTATTCGCAAGGCATTCCACGCTTACAGGACTGCAGCGAAATTCCTGTCCGGCTGTGAATTCAAAAAATCATTGGCTTGTGCACGAGGGCTTGAAGTCCATGAGTTTATTCGCGGCAATGAACGAATGCACGTGGGATGGACAACGAATGGTAACTGTGCATCCATCTCACAGTGTTATGAAGAGAAAGATATACATTTAGCATCTGCATTTAGCCGTGATGGGGAAACCCCCTCTTCGTTTCCGTCCGTTTTGACTGAAAGCCCCACTTATATCTTATGGCCAAAAGATTATACACCGCAGTTCCGGGCCGGCTCTGGAATTATGCCGGGTGTCCGTATTAGCCAACATGAAGATGGCCATTATCAACCCGTGGATCATGACAAATGGTCCGGTTTATTAACCTTCACCTCCGGTGAAGGACAGGACTTGCCATCACTTATCCCTGAAGACCTGGAGAATGGCAATGACAAGAAGATTATGCGTGATAGTCGAAATTGCGTATGGTCAATGACTGACCCCCGTAACCCGTGCCGAACCATCGTGGTGAAACGCCATCAGATAAAGCAACTGCATAAGAAGCTTGTTCAACTCATAAGACCGAGCAGGGCAATGAGGAGCTGGAATGGAGCACATGAATTGCTACGGCGTGGAATTAACACGCCCCGTCCTATTGCTTTCTTCCAGCAGCATAAAAAACCGTCCATCTGTGATAGTTACTTCGTGTACGAGATGTTCGAAAACACCGGCTCAATGAGAAAGGCCTTTCGAGCCTTCAGTGAAGGAGAGACCGAATTCCATGGTATATCTCGTGAGTTGTTGTATTCAGAGCTTGCCGACTTCTTGAACAATATGCATGGCAGGGGCGTCTTTTTCAGAGATCTGTCCGCAGGCAACGTGCTTTTCCGTCGCAAGGATAACGGTCATGTGGAATTCTGTCTCATTGACACCGCGCGTGCACACTTTTACAGGGGAGGAATCGGTTTGCGTCTTCGGCTAAGTGATTTGAAACGGATAACCCATCCGGCAAACTGGAAATGCCGAAGTGAGTTTATAACGATATACATGAACAAAAGGAACCGGCGTTTTTCCTGGTGGATGAAAATCCCATTAATCGGCTATGACCTCAAGAATAAATTCAAGCACAAAGTGAGAGGAAAATAGGAAGGCTTGCGATAGAGTTATTTGCAATTTAGCGTAGTGTCGTGTCATCTATGTAATGTCGCAAAGATGACCGTCATTCCCGCGAAAGCGGGAATCCAGAAGCGCCAAAGTAGCCAGAAATACTGGATTCCCACCTTCGTGGGAATGACGA
>JAUXFK010000006.1 GCA_030623035.1 Deltaproteobacteria bacterium
ATCTTTTTCGGAATGCGGCAGAACGCTTTGGTGCTTTGTATTGTAAGCGATTCTGCCTTCTTGTCATCAAGTTTGGCAGCTAGAAAATAACGGCTTTTACGCTCAACATGGGTGACTATATATCCGGTGCTCTTTTTACCCTCAATCGTATCTCCCTCCCAGTCACCAAAATGTTCACGGCTAGCTACAATGGCTGGACGCTCGGAAATGCTGACACGTTCTGAGAAGAATCGCCTTCCCGAGCCGTATCTCTTTTGTATACGGCGTTTTTTCCGTCTCCGTCGCAGGTGATGATAAAGCGTACCGCCTCCTTTTGCATCTAAATAGATCCACTGGTAAATGGTTTCATGGCTAACGCGCATTGTATCATCGTCCGGATAGTCAGTTTTGAGTTTGGCAAATTCTATTTCAAAGTGCACCATATAAGATAACCGGAGGACAGTATGATTAAATTCAGCGATGAACAGGTGATGGTAAGGGATATGGTGGCCAGGTTGGCAAAGGAGAGGATACGTCCGGTTGCCATAGAAGCGGAAAGAAAGAATCATTTTGATCCGAACTTGTTGAAGATTCTCCATGAAAATGGGCTATTGAGCCTTCTTCTGCCCATAGAGCTGGGAGGCGGCAATGCGGATTTGACCACATGTTGTCTCACTGTTGAAGAATTGTCGAGCGTGGATGGATCCGTAGGCATCAGCTATGCCACGCATATGACAGGGGTTTTCTTTATTGTGGATTGGGCAACAAAAGAGCAAAAGGAAAAATATTACAGAAAGATCTCCCAGGACGGTGCGTATTTCGGTGTGGTACTCACGGAACCGAATGCAGGTTCTGATGCAGCCTCCATAAAGACCAGGGCAGTGCGTTCAGGAGACCAATACCTCATCAGCGGAAATAAGGTCATGATTACCAATGCCGGTATTGCTCATGTCTTTGTTGCCTTTGCGGTCACAGAACCAGGCATCCGGGACAAGGGGATCAGCGCATTTATTGTTGACCGGGGTGTGCCGGGTCTCAAATTCGGCAAGGAAGAAGAGAAGATGGCTGTTGCCGGTTCTTCTACGAGAGAAGTCATCTTTGACAATGCCGAAATCCCTGCAGAGAACCTCCTAGATAGGGAGGGAAAGGGTTTTAAAATTATAATGAGTGAGTTTATGAAAAGCAGGATGCTTGTTGCCTCTATGGCGCTCGGTATTGGCAGGGGGGCGTTCGAGGAAGCCGTGCGATACGCCAAAGAAAGAACGCAGTTTGGCAAGAGCATATCAGAATTCAAGGGCATTCAATTTATGATTGCAGACATGGCGATGAATGTCGAACTGGCAAGGAGGATGATATATACAACGAGTGAATATATCGGTCATGAAAGAGTGGGCAAAGAGGTGGCTGCCTATGCTGCGATGTCAAAATGTTTTGCTTCTGACATGGCCATGAAGGTCACCACAGATGCTGTGCAGGTCCTCGGTGGATATGGGATAATGAAGGAGTACCCGGTAGAAAGGATGATGAGAGACGCAAAGGTAACTCAGATAATTGAAGGGACGAACCAGATACAGCGCATCATAATCGCAAGGAATGCACTGAGGGAGTGAGATTGGAAAGAATGATCGAAAAAAGGTGTAAGCAGGAACGCACCTTTTCTAAGAAAGTGCGTTTTCCAAATCCATTATGATGTCATCTGCAGCCTCAATACCTACGGAAATCCTGACCAATCCATCAGTAATGCCTGCGGATTCTCTCTCTTTCGCTGTATAGGTTGAATGCGTCATCGATGAAGGATGCTGGATAAGCGTTTCACAATCGCCAAGGCTCACAGCCAGAATACACGTCTTGACATTGTTCATAACCTTCTTTCCTTCCTTAACCCCGCCTTTTATCTCAAATGACAGCATACCACCGAATTTTCTCATCTGCCTTTTGGCAATTTCATGGCACGGATGGGACTCAAGCCCCGGATAATATACCTTTTCAACCTTTGGATGCCCATTAAGCCATCTGGCAATCTTCAAGGCATTATCGCTGTGTTTTTCCATTCTTAAAGCAAGGGTTTTTATCCCTCTTAAGACAAGCCAGGCATTAAAGGGGCTGATAACCGGACCAAAATGTTCGATATACTCTTTCTTTATATGATCCATCATCTTTTTGGTCCCTACGATTACACCACCGATTATATCACCATGACCACTGAGGTATTTTGTTGCAGAGTGAATAACGATATCCGCACCGAGGCTCAAGGGTTTTTGCAGGTATGGGGTAGCAAAGGTATTGTCTACTATTAAGGGAAGACCGTGCTTTTTTGCAATAGATTTCCACATCGCAATATCAATGACATCAAGGGTCGGATTTGCAGGTGTCTCTATGTATAAAAACCTGGTATTGTCATCAATCAGATCAAGGATCTGTCTTTTGGAACAGCAAGAAGAAGGTGATAGAAAACGGGGTTCAATCCTGAAATTTCTCAGGTGCTTATTAAACAGGGCAAATGTTCCTCCGTAAATTGAATTGCACGATATGAAATTATCATCAGGTTTTGCAAGAGAGAGAGATACAGAAGCAATAGCAGACATTCCTGAGGCAGTAGCGATCGCTGCTTCCCCCCCCTCCAGCAAAGCGACCTTCTCCTGGAGCAAATCGACAGTCGGGTTTGATATCCTTGTATAGGTATACCCCTCTTCTGTACCGGCGAATACACCGGCGCTGTGATCTGCGTTTCTATATTTGAATGTTGATGTCATGTGAATCGGTGGCACAAGGTCCATGGAAGTTGTATGACTAGAATGGATACCATGGACGATTTCGGTCTCTATGTGCGGTCTCTTTCTTTCTTTAGCCACTACCACCTCCATCTATAATTAAGTATTTAAAGCCCGTTCTCCCAGATTGCCATATCTATGATAATTATTACAAATACTCTGCTCCTGAAAATACTGCAAAAGCTCAATACGTCCCTCCATGACCACTTTTGTTCTGGAAATATAGAAACCCCTCTTTGCCGCAGCCTCAAATATTTCCTTTGGTACCCGGTCTGGATTTGAATAACGAATCCCTTGAATCTGAGGGATCATATCGATCAGCTCTTTGTCAGACTGATAAATAATTTCAGCGTTACCGATAAATCCTTTTGCCTCTTTTTGGAAAAGAAACCAGGCATGATCTTCTTTTAAGTCCGAAGGGATACTTATGATGAGCTTGCATCCTGAAACCCTAACCGCAGCGATCCTTGCCAAAATCTCAAACAGGCTGTCCTTAAAGTGGAGCCGAACTACCACCGTACCGGTGGGAAGGTAACGTACTAGATTATCCTGTCCTTGTAAATGAAAATAATCCTTTTCACGGGAAAACTCCTGATCGACTGCATTTAGGTAACTCATAACCGCATGAATTGTATTTTTAAGGTCTTGCTCATATTCCTGCAAGTCACCCCTATCGAGCCTTCTTTTCCATTCGAGGGACAATTCCATAAGTGGGTGAACCTCTTCAATATTACAGGCGCAAGGAAACGTGATATCCTCAGCATCCATAAACTGGATCGCGTAATTCGGTCCCCCAGCCTTGATCCCTGCACACAGGGATGATTTTCCCATGCCGCCAAAAGGCTGGCGTAAAACAATCGCTCCTGTGGTCCCTCGATTGATATAAAGGTTTCCTGATTTTATCCTGCTTTTCCAATATTCCTGCTCTCGAATATCTAGACTCTCCAGACCGGAGGTCAATCCATAGCCTGTTTGATTCGCCAGTTTGATGGCATGATCGAGATTCTTTGCACACATAACCCCCAAAAGGGGGCCAAAAAACTCCGTCATATGCGTGTAACTCCCAGGTACTACCCCCCATTTAATGCCTGGTGTCCATAAATGAGGATTGCCCTTGATATTTCGAGGCCTTAATGCCCATTCTTCCCCGGGTTCGAGCTGTGTCAGCGCTCTTTCAAGCTTACCTTCGGGGGGGCGAATCAGGGGGGCTATCTTATTCTCAAATTCCCAGGCCGATCCCACATTACAACTTTTGGCAGCATCAACCAGTTGTTTCTTAAAGTCGGCATCCTTATATACTTCTTTTTCAAGGATCACAAGAGAAGTGGCAGAACATTTCTGTCCGCAGTTGCTGAATGCTGAATGGATTATATTTCTTATTGCCTGATCCCTGTCTGACATGGCTGTTACGATTGTCGTGTTTTTCCCCCCCGTCTCTCCTGCAAAATATATGTCCGGCCTTTGTTGTAAAATCTTTAAACCAGTATCGGTTCCACCGGTAAAGATGATAAAGTCTACCTCCGGATGTCTGGTAAGCACTGCACCTGTGGACTCACCCTTACAAGGCAGAAACTGTAACACATTCTTCGAGACCCCTGCTTCCCAGAAACATCGACACAGCTCCCAGGCAGGAATAACCGCGGATGAAGCGGGTTTGAAGATAACAGTGTTGCCTGCTGCGAGAGCCGCAGTTATCCCTCCGCAGGGGATTGCAATGGGAAAATTCCAGGGAGAGACGACCAAACCCAACCCCCTGGGGCTGCATTTAACATGGGGCAGTTCCTCAAAAGCTATTAGAGAGTGTGGATAATATTCCGCAAAATCAACGGCTTCGGACACTTCAATATCCGCTTCAGTAAAAATCTTTCCGGTATTACAAGCGGCTGATCCGATGAGGTCTCCTCGTGCACGTCGGAGATTAACAGCAACTTTAGATAGAACCTCATGACGTTTTGCAAGGCTTGTATACCGCCACTGATCCGGGTCTGCCTTTGCTATTTTAACGGCATTTTCTATATCTTCGATCTCAGCCAAAGCGCAGGTTGCCACGCATATTCTTTCTTCAGTAGCGGTGTTGATTTGCGAAGGATCCATACACTCCATGACTTGCCTGTTTTCATATATTTCTTTCTCGCCTACTACCAATGGAATCTCGAATGGCCTTTCATCAGGCCCTTTCTTCCATTTATCTATGATCGATTGCGCCCATTTTCTATTGGCAGGTCGTGTCCAGTCCGTATCCGGCTCATTTCTTAGCTCTCCTTCAAAGAAGATGCCACTCTTTATTCCTAAACATTCCCCTGCTCTATCTTGCACCCTGTTCGGAGTCTTTCTTGCCTGGTTTATGTGTCCGCAGGAAGCAACGAATTGTTCCTTTAAATACGTCCATTCCAAAGAGTCTGTTCTCAGATTAGACGCATAGCGCAAGAAGTTTTCTCTTGCTGTGTTTTCATCCAGTCTGCGCATAAGATAGGCAATGGCATTGATAAAATTCTCTTTCAAAACCACAGGGGAATAGATAAGCACACCTCGCGTAGTTTCCAAAATCGCACGTTGCACATGATCTGCCATCCCCTCTAGCATCTCAATCGAAACATTTTCATCGACTCCTCTATGCCTGGCAATCTGGTATGCATATGCCAGATCAAAGAGATTGTGAGACCCTATCCCTAAATGAACGGCCTCTATATTATCCGGCCTCATGCCGAATTCAACCATCCGTTTAAAATTTGTATCCACTTCAAGCTTGTTATTATAAGGCGCCAAAGGCCAATTATTGATACCAGACTCTACCTTTTCCATCTCCAAATTGGCTCCTTTGACAATACGAATCCGGATCGGGCTTCCACCATTGGCCACCCTTTCCTTTGCCCATTTGGTTAGTTCTCCCTGAATTTCCCAGCTATCCGGCAAGTAGGACTGCAAGGCAATACCGGCAAAATAATTCCTAAACTCCTCTTGCCCCAGGGTCCTTGTAAAGGCGCCAACAGTTGGGAAAACATCCGGGTATCCTTCCATATCAAGATTTACGAATTTTGCCACCCCTATTCCACCTTTCTGAATAAAGAGATTCTCCTTTGCAGTCCGATAAAGAATGGACAACCGCTCTTTAAGTACACAGACCGTATGTTCAAACGCGATGGGGAGATTTTGGGAATGCAAAGATGAAATCTTTACTGATATGTATTCTACTTCAGGTTTTTTTAGATATTCCAGGTATGTATTCAGGTGGGATAAGGCCTGCTCTTCTCCGAGAACCGCTTCTCCTAAGTGATTGATGATCATTCGAATATTTCTGCTTTTTCTTTGCTGCAATAAAGGGAACAATGACGTTTCCTCAGCAGGGAGGATAAACCGGCTGCTCTCTTTTCTGATCCTATAAATCAGGATAGGAACGGATATGGTGGGGATATATCTGCCAAACTTAAGGAAAAGGAGGGTTAAAAATCTTTCTGAAGGTGAAAAGAATCGTGGGATCCCGTATCTTTTCAATATGCTGTTTATCTGGCTTGAAACCCGTTTCGCATCCTTTGAGCGAAAACCCTGATCCATCATCTTTGATAGAATAACCTTGTCCAGGGGATGGTTCAGAAGGCGCATATACCTCTTCTGAAATATATACTCCTTTGGACTCAGTAATTCGTTCGCCCGCTCTTGCCATGTTTTCGCCAGATCAACTGCTTCCTCTATGATTTTTTCTGACTTGTGGCTGTTCATAATATTTTTTTATAGTCTTTGTAACAGTTTAGCTTCTTTAAAAGAGTGGCTTCAACGACGGTCGGATTTTAATGCGTGTAGTTGTTTGAGCATTTTAGTGAGCGTTAAAAAAGAACAGGGGATTGCCTCACATTTTATATCTGAAATAGGTTCATAATGGAGTTACTGAATTAAATAGTGGTATACTGTTCTTTTTTTACGCTCACTTGGATGCGAGTTTTACACGGATTAAAATCCGACCGCTGTTGAAGCTCGGCCGGTGCTTTGTGTTTTATAAATGCAAAATAATACATTCAAAGAAGGGTTCTATCCGATTGGAGGTGGATGAAAATACTGGCAGGCATTATGCAAAAAAGAAGAGGCAAACGATCAAAGATGAGCGATCATCTCGATTTCTACCTTTGCGCCTAAGGGCAATGCCGCAACCTGAAAAGCACTTCGCGCAGGCCTGTCAGAAGGAAAATATTCGCCATACACATCATTAACTTTCGCAAAATCGTCTATATCATCCAGATAGATCGTTGCTTTTATCACATTTGAAAAATCAGTACCACAAGCCTCCAATACGGCTTTAAGATTTTCCATAACCTGACGGGTATGTCTCTTAATATCGCCTTCTACCAGTTTGCCGGTAGCCGGATCAATCGGTATTTGGCCTGATGTAAAAAGAAGGTTCCCTATGGAAACGGCCTGGCTGTATGGACCCACTGCTTTTGGCGCCCTGTCGGTATTTACTGTTTTTTTCATAAATCCACCATATCGACTAAATCAAGCTATCTATAGGAACGAAGTCCAGACCAAATGCATTGGCAACCCCCTTACAGGTAACTTTGCCTCTCACCACGTTTATCCCGTGCTTGATCTGTGAATTGTCTTTTATCGCATTCTTCCACCCCTTGTTTGCAATCTCAACGATATACGGCAGGGTTGCATTTGTAAGGGCCAGAGTGGATGTCCTTGGAACAGCGCCCGGCATATTCGTCACACAGTAATGGATCATCCCATCAACCATATAGATCGGATCAAGATGGGTAGTAGGCCTGGTCGTCTCAAAACAGCCACCCTGATCAACGGCGATATCCACCATTACCGCTCCTTTTCTCATGGTCTTTAGCATCTGCCGGGTAACCAGTCTTGGAGCCTTGGCTCCGGGGATCAGCACAGAGCCTACCACCAGATCCGCTTCTTTGATACAATGGCGGATTGTAGCAGGGTTGGACATCAACAAGAAACAGTTTTTCGGTATGATATCGCTGAGGTAACGAAGACGATTCAGGCTGGTTTCGAGCAGGTAAACCCTTGCACCCATGCCACATGCCATTTTAACGGCATTGGTCCCAGCGACCCCACCACCAATAATGACCACTGTAGCAGGATTAACACCGGGCACACCGGAAATCAGAACACCCCGTCCCCCGTATGTCTTTTCAAGGTATTTGGCTCCCTCCTGTATCGCCATTCGTCCTGCGATTTCGCTCATTGGGATAAGAAGCGGTAATGACCCGTCTTCCTTTTGTATGGTCTCATAGGCAATGCAGGCAGATTGGCTGTTGATAAGCGCTTTCGTTAAATCAAAGTTCGCAGCAAGGTGAAGAAAAGTAAAAACAATCTGGTTTTTTCTTATGAATTCATATTCATGGGGCTGCGGTTCTTTCACATGCAATACCATATCGGCATGTGCATAGATATTTTCCGCCTTGACAATGATATCTCCTTCGGCCTTTATGTAAGCTTTGTTAGAAAAACCGCTTCCTTTGCCTGCATCTTTCTCTATCAATACCGTATGACCGTTTTGAACCATAACCTCAACCCCTGAGGGTGTCATCGAAACACGATGCTCTTCAGCCATGGTCTCCTTCAATATCCCCACAATCATATTTCAAACCTCGCCCTTCGGCCCTGGCTATATCTGTTTTCATGAGGTTGCAAAATTCTTTGCCAATTCATTATCGATAACATATATGCATACCTCTTTTGTACCCTGTTCCGTATAGTAGTACTTTTTACTAAGGTTGTTCATGAGGAATGTGACATCGTTTCTGATCTTTTTATCATAGGCCTTAAAATCCTCGCTGTCATAATCCTTAATCGCACGTCTAAAGTTTTCGTTCTCAAGAAACGGGTCAAGCACCTTTTCCTTTAGATGGTATTCGTATTGATCATGGAGCGTTTTATAGAGTTCCGTATCTTCAATGGATTTCCCCTCAACCATCATATCTTTGGTCAATGTCCTGGATGTATACTCTTTTTGAGTGGCCTCTCTAAACTTAATTCGTTTTTCTTTGTCAGTATCTGTACCGAGCAAACGGTCTTCAATGCCATTTAGAAAATCTTCTGTGATCTTTAATTTCTCTTTCGTAAAAGTGCAGGTCTCAACGTCTCCTACTTTAAAGTTGATTGCGAATATATAATTTTTTATGTCTTTGGAAATCTGTTCCTTGTTGTAATAATAGAGTGATTCTTTAACTTCCTGCAAGACCGTGTAGTTATACATACGACTTAGTGAATCTAAGAACCCTTCCGGCACTGATCCCTTCTGTTCTTTATCGAATTTAATAAAAAAATCATATACATTCGACATATTTATAAGCTTGTCATCCTTAACATAACGAGAATAAAAATCATTAAATATCCTGATGGAATCACGCCCGGAAAAGCCATGATCTCCCTCTTTTTCCGACTCAGCAATGATTTTCCGCCTCAGTTTTGCGGTTAATTTCTTTCTGTCTTCTTCTGTAAGCCATGTGGGGATATAACCTGTATAAAGTTCCATTTTTAGAAGATGTAAGTTCTCATCACAATAGAGACTGTATTTCCTCGGAGTGTCGATCCATTCCAACATGGCTTCTGATTTGATGTTCAAACGGGTCGAGAGAATAACCCTGGCAAAATTGTGTATAACCCTGGGCAGAAAGCGTTTATCAATATGTTTGCCAAAGATATTGCGATATATCTCTACCTCTGTTTTCAGATCCAAAACATAGGGTATATAGATATACTCAATGCGGTCTGAAAAAGACTGGAAATCCTCTATATTCTTCTTGTCTTCGGGGTTCATAAGGGCAATTAACAATGAATTCACATTTTCCTCAATATCTTCCACTTTATGCAAACCCTCACTGATAATATTATGTAGCTCGATCAAACGTTCTGTGTTATGGGACTTGATATCCATAAGAGCATATACTCCGTTGTTTGTCTTTGCATACGTGGAAAAGATGTATTTTACCTGATTGCTGTCTTTCAAAAGACTGTGAATCCTATTTTGCAGCATTTCATTTCTTAATATATTTTGTTTGATGGGTTTGTCACCTGGGTTGAAGACACTGATGCCTTCTCCGAGCCGCCTGTTGAACAGGTAGGGTTGTGCATATAACATCTTGTAAACTTCTTGGGGGTTCTTTAACGCATTATGAAGAGCCAGATACAGGGAACTGCAGATAGTGCAGGGATTGTCTTTAAAGACCCATTCGTATTCTTTCTCGGTGAAAAGTTTCCATTTAAATTCATCATTATCGAATAACATATCAAAAAAAACTCTGCGGAGATTTTTGGGTATCATCAAAATAGGGTTGTCATGGCTGGGGCAGGGTACTTCAATGTAACCGTCAGTTGTATTCATAATATCCTGTCGTTGTAAAAGACCATTCTCATCCTCCGGAGAAATCTCCAATACTTGACACAACTTTGTAAGTAAAGGATTGATATCATTTCTTGAGAAATTGCCCAATAATCTCGAATCCAACTTCCAGACCACTTCAAAACGCAAGCCTTCTCTCGTGTTTGCGTATTCTTCAAATTTCATCAGTAGATTGTTCAAAAATGTACTCTTCCCACAGCCTGGAGGACCTTCAAAGATATATATCTTGTTTTGCTGTGCACCTTGCTTCAATGCTTCTGCCTGTTTTATTAGCCTGTTGGCAAAGAGTCTATCTGCAAAAAAAGGGTGGTCCGCGCCATAGACAAACAGCCTGGAGCAATCATAGTCGATAAAGCGAACCGACTCGGGGTCATCCAGATACTCATCTATTCCTTCATCTACGTAATTTTTGATCATATCATGAAAGATCTGAAAAACATTGCGAATTACTGTTGAAGGCTTTTCATGAAGTAATTTAATGAATTCTTCAAATGGTATGGGTGCGATTCGATCCGGTTCACCCACACAACGATTGAGAAATTGTAAAGCTTCTTCGATCTTTTCCATAACTCATACCCTGACCCGGACAAGCCGGAATAAAAGATAATACTCGGTAGTTTTTAAAGTTTAGATTGTCTCCTTGGAAAGTTTTCTATCTTTCATGGTATACAAAACCCGTTGCCACTTAATACCAGGCTCGTCACTTTCTTCTTGTACCGCTTGCGCTTGAGGATACATGAAAGTGGGATATTGCCCTTGTGGAGGGGCCGGGGCAGCGACCTCGCTCGTTTCCAACTGAACTGTCCCCCCCCAGAGATATTCAATCCCCATCATGGTGTTGGCTATAAACTCATTTACCAGGGGTTTCTCCTCAAAACGATGGTTTAGATAGAGTGTGTTGTTTTGATTTTTTTCCTTATCTATTTCAATATATGGCGGATGATACAATGAGTCCAATAATACCTTTCGGTAATCTTCTAACTTTCGGCTCTTTATATAATACTCATAAACCATCTTATCCCGATTCAGCCTCATGCCCGTAACAAACAGTTTGTTCCGTGTGGCAAAATCCTGATCAAGGAAGCTATTGATAAACATAGAATCACAGTAGTTTTCTCGAACTTTAAAGATAAATTCTCGCCCCTGTTTTGTATCCTTATCAAATCTATCCCGTTCATTGACATCATAAATCCGCTGAAATATCTCGTTGTATTTGCCCTTATCAACCATTTCCTCTATGTAATAAAATAAACGCATTCCCAATGCATAAGGGTTCAACCCAACCCGGGGGATTGAGGTAATCCCGGCGTTTAGCCTTGCAAATTCAACTTCGTGTCCCTTGATACGATCATCCAATAAGAAAAGGGTTTCATGCCAGTAACTTGCCCATCCTTCATTCATGATTTTTGTACGGATCTGTGGCTGGAAGAAGAGGGATGTATTGCGCACTATCTGTAAAATGGATTTAATCCACTTGTTTTCCTCCTTATTGAGGAATTCAGAGTGCTCCATCAAGAACTGTATAATGTCCTCTTTCCCTTCGGGTTTCTTTTCAAGGCTTTTTCGAAAAAGCTCTTTATTTTCAGGATGTTTCAACTCCACTTCTGAAAAGAAAATCTGTTCTCCCCGTTCTTTATATTTCTTCATGCAATCATTGTATCTTTCTATTTCCTTGATATATTCATGTATACTCAGCTTATTGATGGTTTGTATAAATACATCAAAGTAAAAATTCAGGCGTTTCGATGATGTCTCTGCTACTGAATGACTCAAGCGTGACAGTTCGCTATGATACCCCGCAAGATTATCGACTCCACGGGCAAATTCAATAACATAATCCACCCATCTTCCATTTTGTGACCTAAGTCTGGCAATCTCCCGTTTGTCTGAAAGAGCCTGCCCTGTAAAATCGTAATCCCAGGTATGGCGATAGTATAGATTATTCTGGAAGAAATCGATGTGTGCCAGTACATGGTAGAAGATCATCACGTTTAACCAGTCCGGGTTATTATCATTGTAAAAAGAGATCGCCGGTCTGGTATTAATAACGGTTTCATATGGGTTAACAGGATAAAGTTCATACTTGCCCTTTTCTTTGAGGACCTCTACATCATGAACCCAGTAATCGTAAAGCGTAGGAATCATTACTTTGGGTGTCAATTCCAGCAGGTCTCGGTTGGTCACAATATATTCCAGCGTCTCGTCATGGAAACGAAGACCCATTTTCCTTGCTCTCTCCTTGCATCCCTCCATGATTTTTTTCGTATGCTGATCGATTAATTCCATCTTCTTTTCCTTACGATGCAGGGTATGTGTAGGGCCTAATATCTCTTACCCTGCTTGTGAGATGAGTTTCTTAATACCCTCAATCAAACGCGGTTCATCTGAATCCTCTTTCATGACATCCAGGCGAAGCAAATCAGGATTTTTTTCCAATAATCCTGAATTTTTAATGTATTTTTCAACCTCAGTGCCGCCATCTGTTCCGTACATGTGTTCAGCAATGGTTATCCCTGTCCTGTTGGAATAGGTCAACATCTTCTCTATTTCAGGAATGGCCTCTTTTCCGTCTGTGTCCCAATCATCCCCGTCTGTACCATAAAAAACATAAATATTATAATCCTGGGCAAGGTTTTCATTTTCCACGATTTTGTTAGCCAGTTGAAAGGCGGAACTCACCTTTGTGCCACCAGCAACTCTTGAATTATAATACGTATAAAAATCCTTGACCTCTGTTGCCTCTGTGTCATGAAGGATAAAACGGCATTCTACCCGTTTCTCATACTGGTACAAAAGCCAGCTATAGACCAAAACGTGCTGGGTCACCACTAGTTCGGTGGCTTTGCCTTGCATAGAACCAGAGTAATCCCTCATAAAAAAAATCAGGGCCTGGGACTCGTATTTTTTTTCTCGAGAAAGGATCCTGTATATCTTGTCCTTCGGAGAGATGAGAAAACGGCTGGGATCAATATCTCCTATATCCGGAATATTCCCAAGGCTGATATTGGTCTCAACAATTTTTTTAAGTGTGGCCTTTTTATCGAGAAACTGGCCAACCCCCCGGTTTCTGTCGGTCATATCATAGGTGTAGTGGGAGAAAAAGCGCTTTTTGCCCTTGTCTTTGATGTTGGGAAGTTCAAACTGCTCCGAGAGTATTCTGCCCAGATCATACGCACTCGATTCCACCTCATGGGGGCCTCCACTTCCTTCACCCGGACCGGTTCCCGACCCATTTTCCTCATGGACAGGTTGTTCCCCAATAATTTCTCCCTCCTCGCCTTCTCCGGCTCCACCTGCAACAGGCTCTTCTTCTGAAGGATCAAAGTGTATATCGTGTAAGAATTTTTCCTCGACTGTGGTAGGGACAACTACTATCTTTTCCTTTCCTCCCCTTCCCGGTTTGATCAACCGTCCTACGCGTATCTTTCGTGGGAATCCGTCTTTTTCTCTCTGGTTGTCCCGTTCAAGCAGTTCATCTAAGGATTGAAGCGAATTTGAAGATAATCCTCGTAGTGTTGGCATTGACTGCAAGGTGGAAAAGTCATTGTATTCGTATATGTCATCTGAGCGACGAAAGGGTGCTTTGGATTCTTTGTCCATGGTTCTCGATGATTCAGTAGGGATTTCATGGATGCCATCGTCTTGCAACTCCTTGAGAATCTTCCTCTCTCTCTCGGAGTCAATACCCCTTTCTTTAATTGTATTGAAAAAAATCAGCAATTTTGGATTCATACTTCCCTACTTCTCATCCTCCTGTGTACAGAAATACTCAATGGTTTTCTGTGCGCATGTCTTACAATAGTTGAGCTTATTCCGCATTGTATCGACCATTCGGTCATAAAGCTTCTGGTTTTCTTCATTTGTACGGTTGGCCAGAGCACCGATAAGGCTCCCTGCCCCTGCGATATCAGATTTAAGCCGAACATCAGTGACGGCCTTGACCAGTTCCAGGTTGTCCATGAAATCATAGTTTGGATCAATTGAGAGCTTCTGGCCGTAAATCTTACGAATTGAGGTTCTGAATGTCTCTCTCTGTTCTTCTGTCTTAAGCCCAAGTCTCTCCTCAACACTCTTAATATAACGTTCATCGATTTTCATCGCCCTTAGTTCCCCGGTCTGAGGGTCTTTGTATTTCCACATCTTATCAGGCCCTAGATTCTCTGCATCAATACCTATGATCATATTCACATAGTTCATCACATCTTTTCGAATTGCGAGGGGCTCATCCATATATGCGTTGAACATCTCGGTCATGATACGTTCACGGTACAGGCCCTTTGCTGTTTTGATATCTTCTAGGTACTTGGTCCTGTCATTGGCCTCTGACACGTAGTCTAAGATTATCCGCTCAAGTGTCTTGAAAACGTCATAAGCAAACATACAACGCCCTTCATTTGTTTCAGAACTTTCAAGCATCAGTTGTATGGCTCTGCCCAGGTTTCGCTGTCCCAGGCCTTTTTGCCCAAATCGGTTTGTTATCTCCGGATCCTGGTTAAGGGTGTCTATAACCTCGGCCAGGGTTTTGATACTCTTTTCTCCTGCAATTTCACCTGCTGCCAGTTTCATCGTCTCAATTGGAGTCAGTTTTTCAGATCTCGGGAGACGGGTAAGAACGACTGCTATCGATGCAGCGTAATTAAGGTTAGGATCCTGGTGGAGATTTTCATTGTCAAGGGTCGTTTTGGTTTCATTTCCTATTGCATATGAGGTGAGCTTTTCTTGAAGTTTATAATCCGTATTGTGCGATACATAGGATATGCGACACCTATCTATAATTGGGGCCTCTTCCTTCTCAGACAAAAACCTGTTGAACTCAGAATTGTTACTCGTTGCAAGGATTAAAGTGTCGATAGGCCACTTGAAGCCATCAATTTCAATGTTACGGTTTTGGATAACACCTAAATAAACCTGAACAAGATCCCTTTTGTTCTTGAATATCTCATCGCTGAAATGTATACCGCCACCTGCAACGCGTGCTAATGCACCGCGTTTAAGATCGAAACGATACGGATTATTCGTGTCGGTTATATGGAGCAACCGCTGGATCGACTCTTCTCCTAAAAGATCAACTGATGATGATGTGATTTTATCTTTTGCCGGATATTTTCCTGTAACTGTTCCCATGCTTTCAATTAGCGGAACCGGAATAATCTCGACAAAATTCAACATATCATCCATATTGCCATTGGTAAAATTACGAATATCGTTCCATATATATGCACTGCATGCGCCTAAGGGACGATAGTTTTCGTAGAGTTTTTCTACTTCACTCTCAGGAAATCCGATATTTTTTATAAGAAAATCTTTGTTTTCTTCCGTTTCTTCAAAGAGGTTCATCGCCAGGATCATAGGGTCTTCGTAGGTCTGGGACTCAATGGTGGTGATTCTTCCATAACTACCAAGTTTATCCAAGCTATTGAGGCGAAAGGTGTATTTGCGGTTTTTTTCCTTAGCTAGAAAACTTCGATATCTGGCACAGAGAAATTCAATAAAAAATGTTTTACCATTCCCAGGCTCTCCAACGAGGACAAAAGCCATTTCCTTGGATGAACCACCTTCAGCAGCATCTTTAACAAAAGATACAAAACTGTTGATTTCATCATACATGCCAATAATATGCTTTTCCCCACTGCCGAAGATATTGTAACTGTAAGTTGTTACTCCTTTTACGACAACCTTTTCAAGCCCACTCTCCAGGATCATCCTTGCAATGCTTTGAAAGGCATTTTCAAAGCATCGTTGCCTCTTTTTTACGGCAGTCAAATGCTGTTTAAGGGTCTGTTTCTCTTTTTTATTCGTCATCTTACCCCCCATATTCATTTTGAAAAGAATCAATTAAAGTATTATTTTAGCCTTATGAAACAGAAAGCACTGGCCAAGCTCTGCGCCTGCCCCGTGGAATTTCGCCTTGCGAACCCCTACGGGGATTCGACAGGGCGGGCATATTCTTCTGGGGTCAGGCTCAGATTTTAATCCTCGAAATATGTCAATATATTACTGCTTGCCCTGTGAAATGCGAAGCCATATTTCTATGGGGTGGTTAAAATCTTCGCCTTCCTTGACCTTGAACAAAATTGTTCATTCTGGATGGACACTAATTAAATAACGCAAATTATATACCATATCAGATAAAATACAGTGAAAATATACATTATTTGCCAAGGCTATCGCAAGCTATACCTGTTTGTAAATATCATATTTTAAATGACATCTGAAATGATGAATGGCCGTCCGTTCTTCATACAAGTCGTCAAATATTTGACAACCTGTAATCCTTCTGAGTTAACCGGACTCGCCTCTTTACCTCCTTAACACTGGCCTGTGCAAAGCCTCGTGCCTGTTGCCTTGTTTTGCTAGATATGTTTGGTTTATCTTTATCTTTGAGTTTTTTCAAACCGTACTGTTCCTGAAAACGCAGTGGTATGTCGTTCGACCATTCCCTATTGATCATTACCCCATAGGCGAGTGTCCACAGTCTGGCAACTGCACCCATATCATAGCCCCCACCCCCCAGAGCAAGCCATTTAAGAGCAAGCCCCTTAAACTCCCTTAGCACTTCAGTATATCCCTCTGTGGTAAGCATCAGGTGACTCAGTGGATCCAGATAATGAGTATCAACCCCCAGTTGAGTTACGAGAATATCTGGTTTAAAGCTTTTCACTACCGGAGGTACAACTTCACGAAAAGCCCATAGATAGGTCTCATCATCTGTATAAGGCAGCAGGGGGATATTTACCGAAAATCCTATCCCAGGTCCGGCTCCAATCTCACTGACATCGCCTGTCCCAGGGAATAGAAACTTTCCTGTTTCATGGATAGAAATGGTAAGAACCCTATCGCTCATATAGAAGGCGTCCTGAACACCATCGCCGTGATGGGCATCAATGTCAACATATGCTACCCTCATACCCTTTTCCACCAGGTATTTGATAGCTATAACCACATCATTAAAAATACAAAAACCAGAGGCAAAGCCTGGATTTGCGTGGTGCAATCCTCCGGAGATATTGAAAGCGACGTTACAATCACCATCGGCTACCAATCCGGCAGCCAACAGGGATGCACCTACAACCAGATTTGAGGCTTCATACATCCCCTCATAAGGGGGATTGTCTCCATCAGAAAAAAAATTATAGATTACCGGATTGAAAGACGTGTCTCCACGGCTTATGCTTTCAACTGCTTCGATATACTCCTCGGTGTGAAAGGAAAGGAGGTCTGTTTTATCAGCTTGCTTTGGAGCTAACAGAAGGGAGTCATTAAAAGCTCCATATGAATTGAGAAGCTCGTAGGTACACTTAAGACGGGATGGCGTGAATACGTGGTCATCTCTGAGTACATGCCTCGACAGAACATCATCATAGATAAAAGCAGCTTTTCTCATATAACAAACTTAGTCGATAAATCCTAAATTCTAATATTGCAATCCCTTACCCAGACCTGGATTGAGATAGCTTCGTTTTGAAACCACTGCTTATCAAATATTGCAACAGAAGAGCATATCTAAAACATTTTTTAATAAACCTAAGGATCGCCATAAGCGATTTCAGGACTCGGCCTTCGGTCTCAATTTGAAAAGACCGCTCAAAGGAATTTTTTTTTAGGAAACAATCCGTTTACAGATACTTACAAAATGGAATAAGCCCTTCCACTTTTAGACCTTGAACAAAATTGTTCATTTCTGGATGGATATTAACCAATAAGGGATCTCAATTAATACCAAGTTAAACACATCTTTATTTTAATATCAAGTTGTTTTTAGATATATATAAAGGCAACCATTCTAACGCCTTGATTTGGTGAATCTTCTATAAGACGAGCCAATACCGAGATAAAATCTCGTTAGCTCCTTAATATGGCTATACAATTACAAAATATTTTTGTTGAGTTGTATAAAGTTTTTGATTATAATGGTAATCTTCCCTTAAAAGGAAAAATACTGACATGGCTAAGTGCCACTGACTGCATAGCACTTGGGGAGGTGGTGTTATTGGCGGATGAAGATACCATAAAGCCAGCAACAGACCTAAGCATAGTACTAAGTAAATGAAATAATTTTAAAATATTAATATTTCCTCTTGACAAACCATCAAATATTCTTTAGTTTAAAAATTTTGTATTATTTAATATTGACTGCCCTGAAAAAACCCCTAAATTGGCAATTTTGGGGAAATCAACCCAAATAAGATCAATAGGTTAGGACGGTTATTTTTATAAAAAATGGTTTTTTGCAGTAGACTCAGCATTAAATCTAATATATAATCTTTATTAAAAGAAGAATCTATGTTTGACAGTTTAACAGAAAAACTAAATGCTGTATTTAAAAAACTAAAGGGCCACGGCAAGCTCACAGAACAGAACATTAAAGATGTTCTGAGGGAAATTCGAATGGTCCTCTTAGAAGCGGATGTAAACTTTAAGGTAGTCAAAGAATTTATTGAAGCCATTAGAGTCAGAGCCTTAGGAAAGGAGGTCTTGGATACCATCACACCTGCCCAGCAGGTAATCAAAATAGTCAATGAGGAGTTAACCGCCCTCTTAGGGGGAGAGGATTCTCAGCTAAACCTTTCAGGAAGACCTCCAATCTCCATAGTCTTAATTGGATTGCAGGGGTCTGGTAAAACAACGACCGTAGGTAAGATAGCAAAGTTATTGAAAGATAAGGGGCGTAACCCTTATCTTGTTCCTGCTGATGTTTACCGCCCAGCTGCGATAGAACAGTTGCAAAAACTGGGTCAAAAACTTTCAGTAGAAGTATATAGACCAAAACCAGGAGAAGACCCTATAATGATATGCCAAAATGCATTGAGGTCTGCTCATATTAGTGGTCATGATGTTGTTCTTGTAGATACCGCAGGAAGGTTACATATCGACGAAGAGTTGATGCAAGAACTTCAAAGGATAAAGAAAACAATTTTACCCAATGAGATCCTCCTTGTAGCTGATTCCATGACAGGTCAAGATGCAGTCAATGTGGCAAGCAAATTTAATGAGATGCTGGATATTGACGGGGTTGTCCTTACAAAATTGGATGGTGATGCCAGAGGGGGAGCAGCCCTATCTATCAAGGCAGTTACAAACAAACCGATAAAGTTTGTAGGTACAGGAGAGCAACTCGATGCCCTGGATGTTTTTTACCCGGACAGAATGGCTTCTCGCATATTGGGAATGGGAGATGTCCTATCCCTGGTTGAAAAGGCACAGGCTGCCTTTGATGAAAAGAAAGCCATAGAGCTTGAAAAGAAGATAAAGAAAAACACCTTTACTTTAGAAGATTTTAAAGAACAAATCCAACAGATGAAAAAGCTAGGTTCTCTGGATCAAATCTTAGGAATGATTCCGGGAATGACTAATATGAAGGGTATAAAAGGATTACAACCGGATGAAAGAGAACTGGTAAAGACAGAAGCGATTATCAACTCGATGACAAAAGAGGAGAGATTAAACCACAATATATTAAATGGAAGTCGTCGCAAGAGGATAGCAAAAGGCAGTGGAACCAATGTCCAAGATGTAAATAAATTGATTAAGAATTATGTTCAGGCACGTAAGATGATTAAAAAGTTCAGCACCAACGGAGCGAGAAGATATAGGAAAGGGAGGCTCCCTTTTTGATTATAGGGATGCCCGGATTCTCAAGGAGGTAAACACATGGCAGTAAAGATAAGATTAGCAAGAATGGGGGTTAAAAAAAGGCCTTTTTATAGAATAGTAATCACGAATTCCTCTTCGCCGAGGGACGGCAAGTATATTGAAATTGTGGGTACTTATAACCCCCTTCCGGATCCTGCAGAAATCAAACTTGATGAGGAAAGAATAAAAGAATGGATAAAAAGAGGCGCCAAGCCCTCACAAACAGTAAAAAGTATCTTAAGAAAGGAGGGGATATTTGCTACCCATTGATGAGTCGTTAACTAGATGAAACCTGAGAGATCAAGGTTTCCTTTTTTTCTCAATGATCGGATAAGAAGGCTCTTTTTAATTAATTAAAAGTGGAGGTTATTAATATGAAGGATTTGGTTAAATACATTGCGAAATCACTAGTGGATAGCCCGGATGAAGTGGTAGTCTCAGAAATCGAAGGCGAAAGAACCTCAGTCATTGAATTGAGAGTGGCAAAAGAAGACCTTGGAAAAGTCATTGGGAAACAGGGAAGAACAGCTAGAGCAATGAGAACGATATTATCTGCTGCTTCAACAAAGATAAATAAGAGGTCTGTGTTAGAAATCATTGAGTAATCTTTGTTTACCATGGAAGAAGATCTTCTCACAATCGGAAAGATCGTCAGTACACACGGACTTCGGGGCAAATTACGGGTTATCTCATATGATGAGTCAAATGAGATATTCTCCACGCAGCGCATCTTTTATGTGAAAGATATAAAGGGTAGTTTAAAAGAATATACCCTTATTAATATTGAGCCCCATAAAAAAGTCCTTCTTTTAGAGTTTGATGGTATATCCTCAATTAATGAAGCTAAAGAACTTATAGGGGCTTATATACTCATTAATAAAAGCAGGTTGAGTCCACTCCCTGAGGATGAATATTACTGGTTCGAAATTATTGGCATAAAGGTATTCACTGATGGAGGGACTCTACTTGGAGAGGTGGATAGAATCATTCAAACCGGAAGCAATGATGTATATGTTGTTTGTGATAAGAAGAAGGAATACTTAATCCCAGCGATTAATGATGTAATCACCAAAATAGACGTTAACAACAGGGTTATGATTGTTCATCCTATAGAAGGGCTCTTTGGAGATGATGAGATTTGACATCCTTACCTTATTCCCTAAAATGTTTTCTTCACCATTTGATGAGGGCATATTAAAACGGGCACAAAAGAAAGGATTAATAGATATAGGTATTCATAACATACGTGATTTTGCATTAGATAAACATCACACAACAGACGATTATCCTTACGGTGGTGGGCAAGGGATGGTGATGAAAGCAGAACCGATAATTCGTTCAATTGAAAAGGTAAAATCGCCGAAAAACGATTCTAAGGTTATCCTAATGACCCCCCAGGGAAGAAGGCTCGATCAAGGATGTACAATACGAATGTCGAAACTTCGTCACTTAATTATCGTTTGTGGTAGGTATGAAGGGGTAGATGAAAGGGTAAGAAAGTACGTGGACGATGAAATCTCCATTGGCGATTATATAATCTCTGGAGGAGAACTGGCAGCGATGGTTCTAGTTGATGCAGTCAGCAGAATGATCCCCGGAGTCTTGGGAAATTCGGAATCAATAGACGATGAGTCATTTTGCAATTTTTTATTAGAATATCCACAATATACTCGTCCAAGAGAACACAAAGGCCTAAATGTTCCAGAGGAACTCCTATCCGGCAATCATCAAAGAATAAACAACTGGAGACATTTTCAGTCCCTTAAAAGAACACTTGAGAGAAGACCCGACCTGTTAGAAGAAACCGAACTGTCAAGCAAAGACATAAGGATTCTATCTGAGATCAAAGAAGAGCTGGATATAAGTAAGAAGTGTTAGATACCCAAAAAAGAGGGAACCTCTATTTAGCTTTACTGCATTATTCTGTCTATAATAAGAATGAAAGAGTCGTATCTACGGCACTCACCAATCTGGACATTCATGATATTGCAAGAGCAGCCAGAACTTTCGGAATAGCTAAATATTACCTGGTAACCCCTTTAATAAAACAACAAAAATTAGCAAAGAGGATACTCGCTCACTGGTGCTCAGGTTTTGGTGCAAAGTATAACCCGAAAAGGAAAGAAGCCTTAGAGCTAGTTGCAATATCTGACTCATTAAATGATGTCTGTGAAGATATTTACAGTTACTGGGGGATTAAGCCGAAAATAATCGTCACGGACGCCAAGTTTTTCGATAGAAGCATTGATTACATAAACCTAAGAAAATTGATTGAAGAAGGATCACAACCCTATCTCCTGTTGTTCGGAACCGGATGGGGGGTAACTGAAGACATTATCAGGAATTCCGATTACGTGCTTTCTCCTGTTCGAGGAGATTCAGACTACTACCATTTATCGGTCAGATCGGCGGCAGCTATAATCCTAGACAGGCTATTGGGAACGAGATAGTAACAAAAAATTACTGGAGAGCAATCATGAATACCATAGTAGACGCAATTGAGAAAGAACATATGAAACTTGATATATCAGATTTTCGACCTGGTGACACTGTAAAGGTCTATTCTAAGATTATAGAAGGAGACAAAGAAAGGATACAGGTCTTTGAAGGGATTGTAATCAGAAAGAAAGAAAGTGGGAGTAGAGCAAGTTTCACCGTTAGAAAGATCTCTTATGGTGTCGGTGTAGAGAAGCTTTTTCCATTACACTCACCTGGAATTGTTAGGATAGAGACTGTTCGCAAGGGAGAGGTCAGAAGGGCAAAGCTATACTACCTGAGACAGCTAAGAGGCAAGGCCTTCCGTATTAAGGAAAAGAAATACTCACAATGAAATGTACCCCCCATATTCTTCCTGAGAGGGAAATATCTATGCGAGGGTATCGATTTATTGCCGGAATTGATGAAGCAGGTAGAGGGCCCCTTGCAGGGTCTGTAGCCGCAGCCGCTGTTATCCTTCCTGAAAATAACAATATCTCTGGGATAGCGGATTCTAAGAAACTATCGGCTAAAAAGAGAGAAACATTATTCAATGAAATCTATGAACAAGCCTTGGCTGTGGGTGTTGGCATTGTGAGTCAAAAAGAGATAGACAAAATCAATATCCTACAGGCAAGTCTTAAAGCAATGCGATTAGCCGTTTTAGACTTGAGATGTCACGTTGATTATCTCCTGGTTGATGGTATACATGCTATCCCCACCGCAATCCCCCAATCAACTATTATAAAAGGTGATTCAATAAGTCCTTCCATTGCTGCTGCTTCTATTATAGCCAAGGTTACACGAGATCGAATGATGGTTGAATATCATAAGTTATTTCCCGAATATAATTTTGCCAAGAACAAAGGATACGGGACAAAAGAGCATAAGCTTGCAATTCAAAGATTCGGCTGTTGCGAAATCCATAGGAAAACCTTTAGAGGGGTAAAAGAATACTCAGGATAAAATGACAACAAAAAGGATATCTCTGGGTAAAAGGGGAGAAGAAATTGCGGTTGCATACTTAAAGGGGCAAAAGTATAAGATCATAGAGAGAAACTATAAGTGTAAACTAGGAGAGGTGGATATTATCGCCAAAGATAAAAAGACCCTGTCTTTCATCGAGGTAAAGACCCGGTCGTCTCTTAAGTACGGTGATCCATCCCATGTAGTAAATAAAAGAAAACAGCATAAGATATCAAGCGTAGCATTGTACTATATAATCAAGAACAATCTGCAAGATGTTGATGCCCGTTTCGATGTAATAGCGATTCAACTCTCTTCCGAGGGGAAAAGGATAGAATTAATAAAGAATGCCTTTGATCTGAGCCCTTACTATGTATAGTTAGTGTCCAGCCAGCCTCACAGGTGGTGAACCATTGGAAGTCCCCCTTTTTTTAGGGATACTCAAGGGGATTTTTGCAACAGCATTGGGGTTAAGGTGAAGGTAGCTTATTCACTTTATGGGGAAATGGTGATAGGTTTTTTTTGAGAGACAAAAGAATGGTGGCGGTGCAGGGACTCGAACCCCGGACACTGCGGATATGAGCCGCATGCTCTAACCACCTGAGCTACACCGCCTTTAATAATGAATTGTTTCCTATCTTTCGCTTAATTCTATCAATACTCCATATGTTGATTTGGGATGCAAAAAGGCTATCTTCGCTCCTCCTGCTCCCTTTCTTGGTTTCTCGTCAATCAGTCTTATGCCCTTTTCTTTGAGTTCTTTAAGGGCCTCTTCAATATTCTCGACCCGGAAGCATATATGCTGCATTCCCTCTCCTCTTTTTTCGATAAACTTCGCTATAGCACCGTCTGGCGAGGTAGATTCCACGAGTTCCACTTCGCTATCTCCTACAGGTAGAAATACTGTTTTGGCCTTTTGCTCCTCAACGGTCTCTGATCCAGCCGATTTTATTCCCAGCGCATCTTCATAAAATTTAAGCACAGGATCTGAACTCTTGACTGCTATACCAATATGGTCAATCTTCTTAACCTTCATCTTTATTTCCCCTTCATCTATATATTTATTATTTAGTGTCCATCCATAAATGGCCCTTTTGCCCAATCTCTGCGTCAGGCTCAGATGTAAGGGTACATCGCACTGTGCCCCTACATATCCATATATTCCTGTGGTTAAAATCTTCGCCTTCCTTGATCTTGAACAAAATTTCTCATTTC
>JAUXFK010000095.1 GCA_030623035.1 Deltaproteobacteria bacterium
AGATTGGCCCTTGCTAAATGCATTGGCTATGTTCCCCAGAGTTCTCCGTCTAAGTTTCCTATCACTGTGTTTGATGCTGTTTTGATGGGAAGAAGGCCTTATATCACCTGGAAACCATCTAAGAAAGACCTGGAAGTAGTGGCCGATATCTTAAGGTCTATGGGCCTTGATGATATTGCGTTGCGTGACTTTGATCAGTTGAGCGGAGGGCAAAAGCAAAAGGTCCTGTTGGCAAGGGCATTTGCACAAGATACTGACTACTTACTTTTGGACGAACCTACCAGCAATCTGGACTTGAGACATCAAATAGAGGTCATGGAAATGATCTCCCACATGGTGAAGAAGAAGGGAATGGCTGCCATTCTGGCCATGCACGACCTGAATCTCGCATCTCGATTCTCTGACAGAATCGTGATGTTAAACGAAGGTAAAATCTTTTGTATCGGGGAGCCGTATCAGGTGATGACCGTTGAAAACATAAGGTCTGTCTATGGGGTTGAAGTAAGGGTAAATACGGATAATGGCCACCCGTATATAATGCCCATCAGGCCGGTAAGTCAAAAGAAGTGAGCTAAAGTGCCTAAAGTTGTGTTTTTTCCTGCATTTCCAACAAACTTTAGGCACTTTAGCTCATTTTAGTCACTTATTACTTTAAAAGGGAGACCACAATGGATATACCGTGGATCGGATACTATCATTACGAAGGTCAGAGGTTCTTTCAGGGATTTAACGATTATCGCAAATGGTATGAAGGCCAATTTCATTATATCAGCTATGAGCCTTCAGATAAAGTGGGAATATTCTTTCCTCGCAGTCTGTTGGTAAAGAAGGATATGGATCTAATCAATCTCCTTATCACGGAACTGGAAAAGAGAAGGATTTTCCCTGTGCCGGTCTTTGCTCAAAAGAAAGAATACGGGGGCCCTGACTGCCCCGGTACAAAAGCCGGCCTTGAACTGCTGGCAGGGGTGGATCTGATTATCAACTGTGAATCCTCTTTTCTCATCCAGACACCTCTGGGAGACGAGACAGGATCGACCATCTTAGAAGAACTCAATGTTCCGGTCATTCAAGCTGTTCATTCCAGTGCGAAGACGGAAGAAGAATGGGGAAAAGACCCTCAGGGGATACACCCATCCAATCAGATCTATTGGGTGGCTCAGCCAGAGTTTAACGGGACTATCGAACCAATTGTAGTCAGTGCCAGAGATGAAGGTAGCCAGGACCCGTATGGTCTCAGAAAACCGATCCCTGAAAGAGTTGATTTTCTGTTAGGCAGGGTCCGTGCGTGGCTGAAATTGAAAAGACTTCCTGCCCACAAAAGAAGGGTTACATTCCTTCTACACAAAAACCCCTGTGCAGGAGCGGAAGCATCCGTTGCCGGGGGAGCGGGGCTTGATACACTGGAAAGTGTTGTGAGGGTCATGCAGCAAATGCAAAAGAAAGGGTATGCTGTTGCCAACTGCCCCGAAAGCGGCAAGGAATTGATCGAGATTATTATGGGCCGCAAGGCGATCAGTGAGTTTCGCTGGACCACAGTGGATGAAATCATAAGAAAAGGCGGGGCCATAGATTTAATCGACATGGACAGATACAATCGATGGTTCAATAAGATTCCTCACGCTGCCAGAGAGAAGGTAATTGCCGGGTGGGGTAAGCCGCCTGGTGAGGGGATGGTCTATAACGGGAAGATAGTAGTGACAGGAATAAATTTTGGCAACATAAACGTGTTGGTTGAACCGAAAAGGGGCTGTTACGGAGCCAGGTGTGACGGTAAGGTCTGCAGGATTCTGCATGAGCCCACAATTCCGCCCACCCATCAGTGTCTCGCTACTTATAGATGGATGCAGGAAAACTCTGACGTTGTTATCTCAGTAGGGACACACGGCTACATTGAGTTTTTACCGGGTAAGGGAGTAGGGCTTTCCAGCGAATGTTTCCCTGAGATCATCGTTGGAGATATACCCCACCTGTACATCTATACGGTAAAGAACAGCTCTGAGGGTATACTGGCGAAGCGCAGATCCTATGCCACTGTAGTGGATCATTTGGGACCGATCATGCAGGCCTCCGGTCTATATGATGAACTGGAGGAGATGGAGGAGCTACTAAAGCAGTATTCCCATGCAAGAAGTCTAAACGAAGAGGACAGGGAAAGGATTATTGTCGAGCAGGTGTATGCCCTGGCACAGAAGGCTAACCTGTTTGATAAAGAAAAAGCGGCATCCTCTGATGAGTTTATTGAATACCTCCATGGAAAGCTCAACATGTTCCGGGAGACCCAGATCGGGGATGGCCTGCATATTTTGAGTCAGACCCCTGATGATGATCAGATGACAAATATACTTGTTTCCATAATGCGCTTTGATGGAGACCGGCCGTCCATAAGGAGATTGATCTTGGAACTGATGGGTTACAGATATGAAGAAGTAATCGAAAATCAAGAAAAGATCGTCGAAGGTACGAGTTATGGGGAACTGCTTGACAGGAGTACGAAACTCGCCCTCGAGCTGGTAAAGGGAGGGCTAAGAGACATCAGTGGGCTTAGACAGGAGATCGCCGAGCTTGTGGAAGTGAAAGACCCGGACAGGATTGAGCCTCTGGTTGAGTTGATTACCTGGGCTAAGGAATCCCTTTCTCCAAAACTGAAGATGACAGCCAGGGAGATCCCTCAATTATTAAGGGGGATGGACAAAGAATATATTGAGCCTGGGGCTTCCGGTCTATTGACAAGAGGGAAGATAAATATTTTACCCACAGGCAGAAATTTTTATGCTGTGGATACGAGAGCTGTTCCTACCAGAGCTGCCTGGGAAGTAGGGATAAGAATGGCAGACAGCCTGCTCCATAAATACCTCCATCAAGAGGAAAGATATCCGGAAAACATCGGTATGGTCCTTTGGGCTATCGATACGTACCGGGCGGATGGAGAACAGATTGCCCAGATATTCTATCTTATGGGTGCAAGACCTGTCTGGACAGAATCCGGAATTGTTAAATGCACAGAACCGATCCCTCTGAAGGAGCTCAAAAGACCGAGGATAGACGTAACCATTCGTACCAGTGGAATCTTCCGGGACAACCTGCCCCATCTCATAGAGCTTATTGACGAGACAATAATTAAGATCGCATCCTTGAATGAGCGAGAAGAGTACAACTTTATAAGAAAGCACGTAAACGAATACAAGGAAAAGGAAAGGTTAAAGGCTGCCGGGTCTTACGATAAAGAAAAGGTAGAGCGCCAGGCAACGTATCGTCTTTTCAGCGCCCAGCCCGGCGCCTATGGAGGTGGTGCGGTGAGTTTGATGATTGCGGCCAGTGCCTGGGAGACAATAAACGACCTTGGAGAACAATATATAGAAAAGGGTGGCTACGCTTACGGAAGTGGCGCCTGGGGAGAGATATCACATAAGGAGTATGCAGATAGATTGAGCACAGTGGATGCCACCTTTCATAAACTCGCTTCAGACGAATCAGACCCCCTCGACTGTTGCTGTTTCTATGACTTTCACGGAGGTATGTATGCAGCCGTCAAGACAGTCTCCGGCAATGAGCCGAAGGTCTACTGGGGGGATACTGCCGATCCCAAGCGGCCACAGACCAGGGAGATGAAGGATGAAATAGAGAGGATTGTCCGGACAAAACTTCTGAATCCAAAGTGGATCGAAGGAATGAAACGTCACGGATACAAGGGAGCGAGTGACATAGCCAAACGGGTCGAACGGGTTTACGGGTGGGATGCATCCGCAGAGGTCGTCAATAATTGGATATTCGATAATATTACCAGTACCTTTATCATAAACGAAGAAAACCGGAAATTCTTTGAAGAAAATAATCCATGGGCATTAGAAGAGATGGCAAGGAGACTCCTTGAGGCAGAAAGACGCGGGATCTGGAAAGCTGATCCTGAAGTCTTGAAAGAATTGGAGGAGCAATATCTTGAGATCGAAGGTTGGCTGGAAGAGAATATGGGTGATGTGAAAGGAGACTTCCAGGGTGGCAGTATCGATATAATAACCAGAAAAGATGTCAAAGAGTGGTCACAGAAGAAATTCTCGTTTACAGAAGAGCCTAAATGATTGATATCCTTATACAAAGCCTGGTCGATACCTGGCACATAGTCCCAAGGGTGATAATCATCATGTTCATCTCTCTGTATGTCTCTCAGGTCTTGATAGAAACAGGTATGTTCAAAAGGTTGGAATTCCTCGGGAGGCCTCTTGCCAGGCTTGCCAACCTGCCCCGTGAAGCCGGTATAACGTTTGTGGCTTCTTTTGGTTCCGTACTTGCAGGAAATACCATGATAGCAAAAATCTATCAAGAGAAAAGAATAGACAGCACCCAGACATTACTGACCGCACTGCTCAACACAACCCCGGTATATGTAAAGGAGACTTTTACATATCAAATTCCGGTAATGATACCCTTATTGGGTATTAAGGTAGGTCTCCTTTATCTTTTAACCTTTGTTGCCTCAGGGATAATGAAAATTCTCTTTGTCGTTATATACGGAAGGATAAGATTGAAAGGCTCTAAATCAGAGATACAGCCGCCTGACCAGGACCCGGCCAGTATTGTTGTTACGCCTAAAAGGACATTTGGCCAAGTGCTTGTCATATCTTTTTTGCGTCAGAGAAAGATCTTTTTGAAGGTGAGTACCATCTTCATATTGACTACGTTTGTCATATTTTTGATTGTCAATAATGATGTCATAAGAGGACTCTTAGATTATGTCGGACTATTGACAGCATTTTTTAAGCTCCCCCCATCCTGCATTATTCCGGTTGGCACCTATATGTTCAGTCCATTGGTCGGGGCCAGCTCTATCGGAGCGATGCTTAAAGATGGCATGCTGAGCGATTTGCAGGGGATTACAGCGTGCATTCTCGGGAGTTTGTTGATGCTCCCGATATTTACCTTGAGGTATTCCTTTGCCAGGTATGCATCGATTTTTGGGTTTTCATTGGGATCGAGTATCCTGTTGGTCTCAACCGGCCTGGGAATGCTAAACCGTGGAGTTTTTCTCCTCTTCTTTCTAAGTATCACTTAGGAGAGGAAATTAGAAGTGACTAAAGTGAGCTAAAGTGCCTAAAGTTGAGTAAAGGGAATGATACAAGGCACTTCCAGTCAGGAGGAAATATGGAACATAAGAATACAACCTACCCATTTACCGCAATAGTTGGCCAGGAAAAGATGAAGAACGCTCTGATCTTAAACGCTATCAACCCGAAACTGGGCGGCGTCTTAATACGGGGCGAAAAGGGCACAGCCAAATCGACCGCTGTCCGGTCTCTGGCCGCCCTTTTGCCTGAGATAGAGGTGATTGCCGATTGTAAATTTGGCTGCAATCCGAATGAAAGAGCGGGCATGTGTCAGGAATGCGTAAACCGTCTTGAACACGGGGAAGAACTCCCCGTCGAAAAGAGAAGGATACGGGTAGTTGAACTTCCGGTAGGCTCCACGGAAGACAGGGTTGTGGGTACCCTCGATATAGAACATGCTATCAAGAAAGGGGAAAAGCGTTTTGAACCCGGTGTGCTCGCACAGGCGAACCGGGGAATCCTCTATGTGGATGAGGTCAACCTCCTCGATGACCATACCGTTGATGTGCTCCTCGATTCTGCTGCCATGGGAGTCAATACGGTGGAGAGAGAAGGCGTCTCGTACTCACATCCTGCGGAGTTTATCCTTATCGGCACCATGAACCCTGAAGAGGGGGAGCTGCGGCCTCAGCTCCTTGACCGCTTTGGGCTCTGTGTCCATATTGAGGGAATAGCAGACCTTGAGCAAAGGGTTGAGGTTGTCAAAAGAAGGGCTTCTTACGACGAAGATCCCGCCGGATTTCAAAAGACCTGGGAAGAAGAGGAAGAAAAACTCAGGGAAGCTGTCATACAGGCCAAAGAGCTTTTGAACAAGGTGACTATCTCCGACGATATGCTGTATTTGATTGCCCGTATCGCCATTGATATGAATGTAGACGGCCATCGGGCAGATATTATGATGATGAAGGCATCAAAGACCCTGGCCGCATTAAACGGTCGAAGGGAAGTCCTGGAAGAGGATGTGCAAAGTGCAGCGGATATGGCCCTTCAGCACAGGATGCGGAGAAAACCCTTCCAGAAACCGGGCGTGGAGGAGGAAAAGATAGCAGGGATTATCTCGCATAATCATCCCCACAGTCATGAGCATTATTAAAGTGCCTAAAGTGCGCTAAAGTTAAGAAGGACATGATGGATAATAAAAAATTTGCTAAAGAACTTGAGAAACGAACAAAGAAATTTGCGGTAAGTATTATCCGTTTATCTTCACGGTTACCGAATACCCTTGAAGGGAACGTGATACGGAATCAGATCACTAAATCAGGCACTTCAATCGGCGCTAATTATCGGGAAGCAAATCGTGCAAGGAGCAATGCAGACTTCAAGCATAAAATTAAAATCTGTGAAAGTGAAGCCAGTGAAACCCAATATTGGCTTGAAGTAATTGTAGAAGCAAAAATGCTGTCGTCAGAGCAGGTAAAAACAGACTACGACGAGTGCAGCGAATTATTGGCTATTTTCACATCCATTGCAAAGAAATTATAGCTCACTATGAACTTTAGGCACTTTAAACTTTAGCTCACTTTAGGCACTTTTTAGAGAGGTAACTCGCATGGATTGGACAAAAAGACAGATTTTCCCCTTTTCTGCGATTGTCGGACAGGAAAAGATGAAGCTTGCACTTATCTTAAACGCCATCTGCCCATCGATCGGGGGTGTTTTGATCAGAGGGGAGAAGGGAACCGCAAAATCAACGGCTGTCCGAGCATTGGCAGCTCTTTTGCCGGAGATAGAAGTGGTTTCCGGATGCCCTTTTAATTGCGACCCCCATGAATATGAAGGTTTGTGTCCCGAATGTAAAGCAAAGGTTCATAAGGGGGCTGTTCTACCTACAACAACAAGAAAAATAGGGCTAATCGATCTTCCTCTTGGGGTAACCGAGGATAGGGTGGTGGGTTCTCTGGATATTGAGTATGCTGTAAAAGAGGGGAAGAGGCGTCTTACGCACGGTCTGCTTGCGGCAGCCCACAGGGGAATCCTGTATATAGATGAAGTCAATCTGTTAAATGATCATATTGTGGATGTCATCCTCGATGCGGCTGGTATGGGTCTAAATATTATTGAGCGGGAAGGTATCTCTTATGCGCATCGGGCCGAATTCATACTTATTGGAACGATGAACCCTGAGGAAGGTGAGTTGCGTCCACAACTCCTTGATCGATTCGGAATGTGTATTGAGATTGAAGGTATACAAGATTCGGATGAAAGAATCCGGCTCATTAAACTCAGAGAATGTTTTGACAAAAATAGTACCGACTTTATCAGATATTATCAAAAACATGAGAATAATCTTTCACAAGAAATTATGCGTGCAAGGAAGCGACTTGCAGGTGTCAAAATCTCAGATGAAATGGTTCAACTCTGCTCCGAACTGGCACTCAATGCATTTGTGGCAGGGCACCGTGCAGATATCATTATGCGAAAAACGGCCCTTTGCATTGCATGTTATGAGGGAAGAGAAGAGGTAACTGAAAAGGATGTAAAAGAGGCTGCAGACCTTGTACTCCTTCACCGTGTAAGGATGCCCCCTCCCCCACAGCATAGACCCGAAGAAAAGGAAGAAGAGCCGCCATCTCCTCCGGAGGAGAAAGAGCCTGAAAAAGAGGAGGAAGAAACAGAGAACCAAAACCAGCAAAAGAGCGAAGCAAGAGACGAAGAAGAGGGAGATAAAAAGGATAAAGAAGAACCGGAAAGGGGTATCTCCGATATTCCTATGCTTGATACCGTTTTCCCTGTTGGGTATGCCTTTAAGGTAAGGAAAATTCAAACGGAAAGAGACCGGAGTCTCAGAAAAGGCTCGGGCAGGAGAAGCCGGACAAGGACATCTTCAAAGGCAGGCAGGTATATCATGAGTACAATGCAGAGAAAGACCGATGACCTGGCCCTCGATGCCACAATAAGGGCGGCTGCTCCATATCAGATACACAGAAGAAGAAAAGATGTGGCCATCGCCATAGAAGAAACCGATATAAGGGAAAAGATAAGAGAGAAACGAATCGGAAATTTTATTGTTTTTGTTCTGGATGCCAGCGGTTCTATGGGGGCCGACAAACGAATGATCGAAACAAAAGGGGCGATCCTTTCTCTTCTTCTCGATGCTTACCAGAAGAGGGATAAAGTGGCTTTGGTTGCATTTAAGGGAGACCGAGCCGAGATACTTCTTCCTCCAACCAGCAGTATAGAGCTGGCTCATAAGCTCCTTGAAGAGCTTCCCACCGGAGGGAAGACCCCACTCTGCCATGGCATAACCCTCGGTTACCAGATTATTCAGAGCTATTTCCATAAAGACCCAAATATCTATCCATTGCTTATACTTATCTCTGATGGAAAGGCCAATGTGAGCCAATATGGTGGGAAACCTATGTCTGAAGCAATGGAAATAGCGGATATGATAAAGGATGATCCCCGCGTCAATACAGCCGTAGTTGATGTTGAAAAATCGGGCATGATATCATTTGGGCTTGCCCATCAATTGTCCATACGAATGGGTGCCGGATATTTCAAAATCGAGGATCTCAAGGCAGACACATTAGTGAATGTTCTGCGAGAGGATTTATTGAAGTAAGTAGGTCATGCAAAGTTCGAAAAAGTGACTTAGGATAGAGAGAGCAAAAAGGAGTGAACTGAAATGTCTATAAAAAACGTGGAGATACTACGATCTATCGATAAAAAGGAGCTGGAGTTTATTCAAAGAAGTGTAAAGGTGGATTATGACAACAGACTCCAACGCCCTCTAAGTTTCTCTCACCAGAATAGAGAGCATAAGGTGACAGAGCTTTTGGGCACATTTAAAGGGGATTTGTCATCCAGGGATATCTCCTATCTGGTGAAGACCCAGGATGGGGGAACATACCTGCTTTATCTCCATTTCCATGATCCTTCACCTCAGAGTTTTCTATGCCCATGCCATTGGATACTGGACTTTCGGGTGTTGAGCGATGAGGAGATGATGTTCTTTTTCAAGGAGGAAAGAAAGATGCTGGTTAACATGCAATTAAAGAGGGTAGTTGATTTCCATGGGCATCTCTGTCCTGATCTTGTAATCGGGTGTAAGGCACATGAACTGGCCATGGAGAGACTATCTCAGAAGGAGAAGCTGGATGGAGGTCTAATCGTAATTGCCGAGAACAAAACGAGTGCGCTTGATGCCATCCAGTGCCTTTCAGGCTGTACCCTGGGAAATCAGAGGCTTAAGGTGCATGACTTCGGTAAACACAAGTACACATTCCTCATAAGTCGAACCGGACTGGGAGTAAAGTTATCCTTGAAAGAGCAAAGTTTTAAGGATAAACCAGAGTACCTTGAGCTGGAGGAGAAAGCCGAGAAAGGCGAGGCCACGGTGGAGGATATTGCCCGGTTCCAGAGCCTGCTGGATGAAAGGGTGAAATTGCTTCTTTCTATCAGACACGATGCGCTCTTCGATACTGTGATAACAACGAGAAAACCGCCCCGGACCGAGACGTTTACCGACCTTGCCCAATGCGACCGTTGTAGAGACCTGGTATTGAAATCAAGACTGGTAAACATAAAAGGGTTTTCGATGTGCAGGCAATGTTCTTCCGGTTTGATCTTGTCTTCCACTGATGGCACCTGTCATTGAGGCTTTCATGCCATAAGTGAGCTGATTATGACCTTATTAGAAGGTTCTTTGATAAGAAAAAAAAGGAAATCGTTCAAATGAACATAAGTCGAGCTGAAGCCTGTTTGAAGGAAAGATCAGATATAAAACTTCCTGAGGTTATCAGGAACAAAGCAGAGACAGAAGGTCTTTATGATTATGAGATAGCCAGGATATTGAATGTTGACCTCCCGGCAGTCAGAAAGGTGAAAAAAATCTATGGAATAAAGAGGTCAAATTGCTTTACCAGAAGGTTTGATGAAAGATATGGCAAAGGCTCAACAAAAACCTTCCGGCGTATTATTGAAAGTCCCTATTCTTCCCTGGCAGAGGTAGCCAGGCATTTTGGCTTTTCCCGGGAGTATGCCCGC
>JAUXFK010000097.1 GCA_030623035.1 Deltaproteobacteria bacterium
CTCCCTCCATTGGCACGGACAAGGCGATAGGCATGACTGAGGATGTCAGCTCGACACACCTTGTCATACAGAGCATATAAGCGGAAGGCTTGGTTCTGCTTGGCCTTACAGTAAAGCTTCCTCTGTAGTGTCCTGATGTTTTCCGGAGTTATTAGCATATATCGCAATCTCCTGATCCTCCACTCTTCGGTTGCGTGAACAAAGTAGGGTTCCTTCCCTCGGCATGGGTTATGTTGTCCCGACGCCTCAAACGGTACTATGAACCCCTCCGACTCCCGGTATAGCCCTTGGCGATTTCGGTTTACCTTATACGCCTCGGTTGGCGCTCCTCCAGCATCACTGCACCGGGTCTCCAGCACTGGACTGATTATCCTCCGCCACATGCCACCCCTGCTACCCCGGAAGATCTCACCGATCGCTTCCGTTATCCAGATCGATGAGCAGCGGCCTTCCCCTTACGTCCACAGGATCGGCATCTTCAACACTTATTTACGAGGCTACATGTAGGTTCACTTTCGTTGCGGCCTGTGCCTTTGCCAATTGGGAACTTACAACCCCTGATTGCTCAGACGCTGCTCCCTTGAGCTACCAAGGTGCACGGACAACTCCTTGAGCGGGACTTAAACCCGCAAGATAATTAGTTGTTACTGCGAACGGACGACCTTAAATAATCAAATAACTTTATCCAAGTAAAAGGTTATTTAATTATTTAAGGTCGTTATATATTGTCCCCTTTTACCCCTCCTCCTTCTTGAAACCAAGACCCAATGCTACGCAGGAGGGATAAGGGGACGTTGTTCAGAAAAAGCAGTTAAAATTCGTTGATATTGTGATAAAGGGTAGCATTATGCCGCGAAAAGCATGGGATTAAAGAGACGAAATTTCGGGGAGCTAGAAAGCGGCGAGAGGATGCGAAAATGAGAAGGGAAATTGCATGTTATTTGAGCGGAGATAGTACGAAATATAGGAGTAGGGACGTCAGCGGTTGCAATGGCACTGAAACAAAAAGAGGCTGAAGAATAATATTGATTGAACAACTTCCCCTTGCCGCCCCTAATGAATAGTTATCCTGAGAAGCATCGGTACCTTGGTGTTCATTCATGTTTCAACCTCCTACTTGCTTTTTACTAAATTTATGGATAAAATGCCCTGAGAAGTCAATAAATATCCACAGTAAAATGTCTTATAACCTAACTGCGCGAAACATACATTAGGAATGAGCATACAAAATGGATGAACAACTAGAATTTATAAAAGTAATAGCATCGCGACTTGATTCCGTTAATATACCTTATATGATGACAGGTTCGATGGCGATGGCTATATATTCCATACCTAGGATGACCCGGGATATTGATCTGGTTGTTGAAATTGAACCAACTGATGTTGACAAAATTGTCAATATTTTTTCCAAAGATTGCTATATTGATCGGGATAGTGTTAGAAAGGCTGTGGATGAGCATTCAATGTTCAACATCATCCATAACGAGTGGGTGGTCAAGGCTGACTTCATCATAAGAAAAAACGAGGAGTACCGCAGAGAAGAATTCTCTCGGAGGCAAGAAATTACTATCGAGGATACAAGTATCTTTGTGGTTTCCGTTGAGGATCTTATTTTATCGAAGTTAGTTTGGGGAAAGCATTCACAATCGGATCTTCAACTTGGCGATGTTCGTCTGATGATATCTACTGTTTCAGAACTCGACTGGAAATATATGAAAAAATGGGCTATTATCCTTGGGATTGACACTCTCTTAAATAAGGCAAAGGAAAATGGATGATACTCCAACTAAAATAAAACAACGCTATTATGAAATGTTATTGTCTGAATCCCCTGTAGAACGGCTGAGGATGGCAAGTAGAATGTATGATTCGGTTAAAAAGCTTGCAATATCTGGAATTCTAAAGGGAAGACAACACCTCGACACATCAAGGTTGCGAGGAGAGCTTTTTTTACGAATATATGGGAATGATTTTTCAGCTATCGATAGAGAACGGATTATGAAAGCTATTCCTAACATGCAATTGGACACGGACGGCTAAGCTGCCGGTCACCTGCCGCATTCGCTATAAAAAATTACTTACAGAAACCTAAGCGCGTATACGGGACGCCCCTTAAATTATAAGATTCTATTCATCCATTAGTGAATATCTATTTCTGATGCTATTCGCTCTCCGCGCTGAACATAAATACTGACCGCCAGTGGCGAGATATTGAGCTTCGGAGCCAGCTCCACCATCGTAAATCCCAACTCCTGAACCCCCTCGTTTTTACAACTCAGAAAATATCCCTTTTTTCCATATTGACATCATGTAAATTTCGTGCCATATATGATTTACGTGTAACGTAAAACTTCATAGAGGATTTAGGATAAAATAGAATATTGCTCTTAGCATTGATAATGATTTAATCAGAAAAAGCAAGATCATTGCCGCCCAAAGAGAAACTTTCGTAAGTAAACTGCTAAGTGGAGAATTGGAAAAGGTAAAGAAGTCTTATTTTTATAAAAAAGTCTGTGGAGGATAGAGGGTTTTTTATGCATACCAAGGTAAAGGAGGTGCCATGGCAGTAGGAATAGCGGGCTATGGGGTGTATATTCCCAAATACCGTATTCAGAGGGAAGATATAGCAAAGGCATGGGGAGGGCGGGGCAGAGGTGAGAACGCTGTCCCCAATGAAAATGAAGATGCAATTACTATGGCTGTAGAGGCCTCCTTTAATGCTATAGAACATGCCGGTTTGGATGATATCAAGACACTGGATGCGATCTATTTTGGTACAGATTCCGCCCTTGATATTGAGCATTCTTATATGGGGGTTATCGCTGAAACTTTAGGGACAAGACCAGACATAGATATTTTGGATTTTACATCTTCCCCAAGGGCCAGTGTAGCGGCAATAAAGGCCTGTATGGATGCTGTGGAGGCCGGAAGGATTAAATACGGGCTGGTGATAGGCTCCGATTTTCGTACGTCCTCATCAGGAAGCAACCTGGAATTGACATTTGGTGCAGGCGCAGGGGCTCTTGTGTTGAGCAGTGTCAATACCATAGCCAATATTATAGATACCTATACTTATTCTACTAATTTTAGAGACAGATGGAGAAGTGTAGGAGATTCTTATGTGAGAGATTATGAGCCGAGATTTACAAGGGAATACGGGTACAGCAGACATATCATCAATTCCGTAAAAGGATTAATGGCAAAGTCGGATTTAACCATAGATAAGATCGGGCATATTGTGTTTCAACAACCAGATGAGAGGTTTGTCCGAACTGTAGCAAAGAAACTCAATGTAACCCCAGAACAGATAGAGTTGGGTCTATTATTCCAGCATACTGGTGATACTGGAGCAGGCTCTATCTTCCTTGGCCTTTCAGCAATCCTGGACAGGGCAAGACCAGATGATAGAATATTAGCGGTGTCATATGGCTCTGGGGTAAGCGATGCCCTTCTTTTGATTGTAAATAGCCATATTGAAACGAAAAGGGATAATTGCAAGCCTTTAGATTCATACCTGGCAAGCAAGTCGTATATCGACTATAATAGATACATGAAGATTACAGGTAAATTGAAAAAGGCAGAAAACCCGGCCAGGATGGGTATTTCTCCCCTTTCACCGATGTTATGGAGGGCTGGTGCCGAGATGTACAGATTGATTGGGGCAAAATGCATTGAATGTGGGTATGTAAATTTCCCGCCTTCGGAGAGGAAGATATGTATAAGATGTGGGGGGTTAGAATTTAAAGAGGGGTTACTAAGCAGGAAGGGTAGGATACATACATACTGCATAAATTACTATATGCCGGCTGGTTTTGAATCTCCTTTGCCAATTATTATTGCAGACCTGGATGACGGTGTAAGACACAGGGCATTGGGAACTGAAATGACCCCTGATGAAATTAATATTGATATGCCGGTCGAGTTGGTCTTGAGAAACATCGCTTCAGAAGAAAATGTAAAACAATATGGGAATGTATTCAGACCTGTTAGGTTCTAGGCAGCCCGTAAAAATCTGATGTATCTTTAATTGAAAAAACAAAGAACCCAAAAGAGGTATAAGAGATGGGATGGAATAAAGTCGCTATCATAGGTGTAGGACTAATAAAATTCGGGGAGTTATTTGAAAAAAGTTGGGAAATAATGGTTGAAGAGGCATATTTAAATGCCATTAATAGTGTTGATAAAGGATTTAACCCTAAAGATATTGAAGCAGCATGGCTTGGTGATTGTAGACCAGGTGCCCATGGTAGCCAGACCTTAGCGGGGGTATCTCTTGTTGGAAATATCGGTCTTGCCGGGATTCCCTGCACTCATATAGAGAATGGCTGCCCTACCGGGAGTGATACATTTCGGAACGGCTGTCTGGGTGTTGCATCTGGGGTTTATGACGTTGTACTGGTAGTAGGAGCGGAAAAGATGAGAGACAAATCGACAGCAGAGCTTTTGTCTTTAGCATCCCAGGGCCACCCTATAATACAAAGGGGAGAGACAGCAATGACTATGTTTGCACCCCAGGCAATCAGACACATGCATGAGTACGGGACCACAAAGGAACAGATGGCCATGGTAGCCGTTAAAAACCATAAAAACGGAGTATACGATCCGTATTCTCATTACAGATATGAGATAACCATAGAGGATGTCTATAAATCACCGATGGTATGCAGTCCCCTTAACTTATTAGACTGTTGCCCCCAAACAGATGGAGCAGCGGCTGCGATTCTTTGTAGGGCTGATATGGCTGAAAAGTATACAGACAAAACTGTCTATGTTGCAGGTTTTGGTATGGGCACAGACGTGTTTTATGTACATGAAAAAGAAGATTTTACAGAGTTTGTTGCCAGTGTCAGAGCAGCAAAACAGGCATATTCTATGGCCGGGATAGGACCAGGAGATATAGATGTAGCTGAGGTTCATGACTGCTTTACCATAACAGAAATAATCAACTATGAAGATCTCGGATTCTGTAGCAAAGGCCAGGGCGGGAAACTGATAGAGAAAGGTGAAACTTATATAGGAGGGAGGATACCGGTTAATCCCAGTGGTGGCTTAATATCTAAAGGGCATCCTTTAGGCGCAACAGGTATTGCCCAGATCTCCGAGTTATTCTGGCAATTGAGAGAAGAGGTAAGGGCTTCTGGTGGTTTTGGTGACCCTGCCATAAATGAAAAGAGACAGGTAGAGATAAAGAAGGGCTATGCCCTTCAGCACAACGTCGGTGGCAGGGGCATATCCAATTCAGTAGTCACTATTTTAACAAACAAAAAGGGATAATCTCTATTCATAGATACTGATCCTGTTACCCCCTGATTTTTTTGAGAGATACATTGTTTCATCTACAATCTTAATAAGCGTATCAAGATCATATTCGGGATTGTATTCAACCAGACCAATGCTGAGGGTTACATCACCCACCTCACTTTTATTGAATGATTCTCTTATCCTTTCAGCTATAGTGAAAGCCTCTTTCTTATTGGCCTCCGGTAGTATAACCATAAATTCATCTCCACCGTACCTGAAACCTGAATCCACATTTTCACGGATATTTTGAGATACCACCTTTCCCACAGTACTTAAAATCCTGTCGCCTTCTAAATGACCATAGTTATCATTGCAGAGTTTAAACTTGTCTAAATCAAATAATATCAGGGAAAGAATTCGGTTGACTCGTAAGCTCCTGTCTATCTCTCTCTTCAGTTCAGTATAAAAATGCCTTTGGTTATAAAGCCCTGTTAGATTATCCGTTATTGATAGCTTTTCTAACTCCTGTTCCATTTTTTTTCTGTCGGTGATATCTCTGGCCAATACCAATAAACCTGTTTCATTACCCTGGCTGTTGTAAAGCGGAGAGGTGCTGAGCAGTGCATTTCTAATATTTCCTTCCATGTCTTTAATTTCAACTTCGAATGCCTGTTTTACTGATTTCAATAAAGACTCTCTAAATTTATCTTTGCTGAATTCCTTCGACATTATCGAAAAGAAGGATTTACCGATCAATTTATCCTTTTTGTACCCCATCTCTTCTATCTTCTGGTTGACATAGGTGAAGTTACCATGCAGATCTATTGTACATACAATATCATTGGCATTCTCTAAGAGGTTCTCCAGGTATTCTTTTGTCTCTATAATCTCGTTTTCCAACTTTTTCTTTTCAGTGATGTCCTTGAACACACCTAACGTACCGATTACCTCTTTATTTTCGTTTTCCAATCGTGAGAAAGATGCTATAATAGGTATTAAACCTCCCCCTTTTACCTTAACTTTTGTCTCATAGTTTGTTAACCTCTCTTCTTCTCGTAAAACCTTCATAATATTTATCGCCTCTTCCAGGCCTCCGATATAATATTTCGATACATGGGTGCCTGGAATATTTTCCTTCATATATCCAAGCATCTCTTCAGCCCCTCTGCTGACGTATTTAATCCGACCGCTTTCGTCCGTTACTGTAATTCCGTCAATAGGGCTATCCACAATACTCTCCAGAAAATCCTTTGTATCTTTTAGCTCATCCTCCAGTTCCTTCCTATCGGATATATCCTTGGCTATCCCTATTGTGCCGATTACTTCTCCTTGTCCGTTTCGAATAAAAGAGGCAGATAAGATTGAAGGGTATACCTTATTATCTTTGCTTAAAAATAGCATTTCATAGTTTTGCAATTTTCCTTGTTCCCTCAATATCTCCATTATCTTTCTCGCATCTTCTATCCCACCTACATAAAACCTGGATATATGAGTTCCTATAACTTCTTGTTCACAGTAGCCCAAAAGAGTTTCTGCCCCTTTAGAGAAAGATAGAATTTTCCCCTTTATATCGGTAGTTATGATAGGGTCTACTACGCTCCCTATCAAACTCTCTAAGTATTCTTTCGTCTTGCTTAATTCTCCCTTTGCCTCATTTACATCCTCTAAGATATTTAATGTTGCTCTCTTTCCATCTTCCAGGTTATCCAGGCTTTCTTGCAATTCCTTTGTCCTTCTTTCCACGCTCTGCTCTAAAGTCTTGCTATACTGTTTAACCTGTTCCTTGGATACCTTTAAATCTTTTATCATTTTGTTGAAAGAATCTGCTAACTCACCAAATTCATCATTGCTTTTTACTTCTATTTTTACGTCTAAGTCACCCTTTGTAACTTTTAACATCCCATCTGATAGCGCTTCTATGGGTATGATGATCTTAAAGTATAAGAGAATCGACGCCCCGATCCATAATAGGTTAACAAACGCGGCTAAGGCTAATCCGGTTATGATATCTGATTTATTGAAGTAATAAACCAGGCATAATGAAGAAATACAGACGATCAAAGGAACGCTAATAGCTAAGAATTTTATCCTGAAACTCCTCAACCGAAATCCCCTTCTTTATGAAACCCCTTTTAAGGCTCAATGATATACGGTAATTGTTTAGCTATCTTAAGTGATGAATTCGTAAAAAGTCGCCACTCCGGTGAAAACCGGAGTCCGGATAGTCCGCAACTGCTTGAAAACACTGGATTCCGGCTTTTGCCGGAATGACGGGAAATGGTATTTTTTGACTTTTTACGAAATCATCTTAAGTAGATGGCGAGATTTTATGATTCGGCTAAACAGTTACGATATACGGGTTATTTAATCTCCTTCAAATACTTTAAGAACCCCGTCTCTGAAGATAGAACCATAATGGTATCTTTTTTTATTGATTTTTTGTAAGCCTCCAGGCTTCGAATGAAACTGTAGAACGCTGGGTCCTGCTGATATGCCTTGGCGTAAATCTTTATTGATCTAGCATCGCCGTCCCCTTTGGTTTGCTCTGCTTCCTTGTAGGCTTCAGCCAGGATTATTGTCCTTTCTTTATCAGCGATTGCATGAACCTTCAATGACTCTTCTTTGCCTTCTGATCGATATTTCTTTGCCTGTCTTTCCCTTTCCGCCCTCATCCTTTCGAATACATGTCGTTCATTCTCAGGAGGTAAGTCAGCCCTCTTGATTCTTACATCTATCACCTCGATACCGTAATCCCGTGAAGTGGTATTGCTCTGAAGGGTTACACTTTTCATAATAGCGTCTCTCGCTTCTGAAACAATTTCATTAAGGGTATGACGGCCTAACTCCACTCTGAGCTGCGAGTATATTATATCGTCGAGACGGGCCTGAGCCCCGGCTTCGTTTTTTACGGTTTTGTAAAACTTTAACGGCTCTACTATCTTCCACTTCGAGTAATTGTCCACCACAAGATTTTTCTTGTCTTTGGTCAATATCTCTGCAGGGGAAGCGTCATACTCCAGTAACCGGTTGTCAAAATACGTTACCTGCTGAACAAAGGGTGTCTTTATATGCATGCCAGGATCAAGTACTACCCTCACCGGTTTCCCTAATTGAACGACTATAGCATATTGCGTCTGGTCAACAGTATAGATAGATGCATTTAGACCTATCAAAAGAACGACAGCGATAATACCTGAAATATATGTAAACTTTTTCATAATACCCTCCTCTCTTTTTATAAGCAGTTAATCTCAAAAGATCTCCCTTTTTCTCTCCCTAAGGCAGACTTTTTTACCCATCCAGGACTCGTTCTCGACACATTTTTCAAAGCAATAGATCTATTCCTGAATTTTACTGTCTTTTTTGTTTCCCATTGACTCCAGACCTTTCAGGGGAAGAAACGGTATGAGATTTCCGCTGTGCTTACTGTCAATCACAACTTTTTCGATATCCATGAGTACCTCTTCCATCGTCTCCAGATATAATCTTTTTTTGGTTACATTTCTTGCCTTGCGATACTCTTTTAATATCTGGGTAAATCGGCTCGCATCCCCCTCTGCCTCCTTAACCTTGGCCTCTCTATATGCTTGCGCCTCATTTATTATTTGAGCTGCCTTTCCCTTGGCCTTGGGAAGTATATCATTTCTATACCCTTCAGCGTCGTTGATAAATTTTATCTTGTTTTCCTTTGCACTGGCAACATCCTTAAATGCTGACACCACTTCCTTGGGAGGATGGACATCCTGTAGCTGAACAGCATCAACACTTATTCCTGTCTTATAATCATCCAGTATAAGCTGCAGCAGTTGTTTTGTATCTTGCTGTATCTGAAACTTTCCCTCTGTCAAAGCCTCATCTATCTTATTTTTCCCAACAACATCCCTCATCGCTGCCTCTGCTGCATTCTTAACTGTTTTCTCAGGATCTTTTACATTGAACAGAAAATCAGGGGCATTCTTTATCTTATATTGGACAATAAACTGCATGTCGATAATATTCTCATCACCTGTCAGCATCAAAGACTCAACCGGAACCGTTCGATACCTTGAGGGTGGACCGATAACTACAGTACGAAACCCTACCTCTAACCTTCTGACCGTGGTTACTTTGGGTTTCAAAACTGCCTCTGCGGGCCATGGCAGATGATAATGGGGACCAGGCCCTGTGGAATACGCCACCTTGCCAAATCTCTTTACTACTCCTACCTCATCGGGTGCTACAATATAGATACCCGATGCTAACCATAATAATACAAAAATCCCGATGAAAATAGGTCCCACCGGGAATTTCCCCTTAAATGCACCTTTAATCTTATTGATAATTTCCTCAAAATCCGGGGGGTTCTGTCCCCCTCCTCTACCGTCCCATGCCATTGGTTTCCTCCCTTTTACACAGTTTGTGTCGATCCAGAAATAGACCTTTTGCCCAATTTATGTGCCTGTTCCCGTGAAATGCTTGCCCTGTAGAATTTCGCTTTGCAAACCCCTATGGGGATTCCACAGACGGGCATACTTCTCTGAAGAGGCTAAAATCCTCATATTTTTTGACCTTGAACAAAATTACCCATTTTAGGATGGACAATAGTTTAATAAAAAAGATTTTTGTAACTACTCAGCCGCCGATCTACGCTGATCATCACTGATATTTTTTCTTTTATTATCATATACAAACCTTTTGAACTCCGGTTTCCTGCCAAAATTCAATAATAAGCCAACTTCTA
>JAUXFK010000113.1 GCA_030623035.1 Deltaproteobacteria bacterium
CCATTGATTTTTGCCAGACCTGCAAATCTCTATACGTTTTTATTTTTCTTTGTGCCACTGTGCCTTTGCCCCTCTGTGCCTGAGTAGTTACTGCATTTAAACCTCTCTGCGTTCATCTGTGTGAATCTGTGGCTGAATAGTTACCATTTTTTCGCCAATTCACATTCTAATATATCGAGAAGGCAACGCTTATCCCGCGTAATTGTTTCGGATATCAGAATATGTAATCTTTTATTGAATATCGGTCCAGATACCACGAAGGTATGATATTCCCCGTTTTCACCCGAGATATCCACACCCTTGACTTGTGATATCTCATCAATAAAATCGTTATCAATCCTTCGTCCCAACCACTTTGGACCTAGCAAATCCTTTTTGGTGGCCACAATGACAGTTTCAAAGCCGGATTCGATCAATTCCTTTACCAGCTTCTCTCTTCTCTTTTCACCCCACAGAGGCAATACTGCCTTTATCCCGGATTCCCTGCAAACTCTCTGGACCCATTCTCTGTGCTCATCGAGATCAATATCACCAAAGATGCCCACCTCAATCCCTTCGTCTTTCAATCGAGAGACGGCCTTTTTGAATTCTGCTTCATAGGTTTCCCACGAGCTTTTTACCTGGACAAGAGGAAGGCCGATCGCCTGTGCCTGCAATTGCAGCACCCTTGTCCTGATGCCGTGGGATCGTGAGACCTCTCCATCCTCAGCTACCATATTCAACAGAGAAACGATCCGGAAATCCTCCATTGCCCTGTAATAGGAAAGAGCTGCGTCTTTTCCTCCGCTCCACGAGACAAAAGCCTTCAGTTTTTCAGTCCCCGCCATTTTGTAACCCCCCACAGACCCTGCAGTGAAAGGCGCTTTGCCCCATACCGGCACCGCAACAATCGCATGCTTTTTCCCCTTTTTCCGGGCCGGGGATTTCACCAACCACCTGTCTGTATATACTATAATAGTAAAAATGTTCTTTGTTCCAGAAATGTATTGGGAATTTCTTCTTTCCATTTGAAAACTCTTCGTCTGAGACCATTGATGTCACTACTGCCCTCAGTTCCGTCATGCCGGAGCCGTATTCCAGGGGTCTTTTACTCTGCCATAGTATTTCTTGCGGCAATACCCCTTCAAAGGCCTTTCTGAGTATCCACTTACCCCAGGTTTGTCCATCTTCTTTTCTGATCTTAAAATCAAGGGGAATCCCCTTGCTGAAATTTAAGAATTCTTCATCCAAAAAAGGTTGTCTGACATCGATCCCAAAGGATTCTCCTATTCTATTTGAGCTGAATTGCATAAAAGAATGCATTTTGCTCATGTATTGTTCCAGGTCTTTCATCTTTAACATGAAACCATAACCTGCAAAGATTTCATCACTTCCATCACCTGTCATTACAGTGCTTATCCCCTTATCTTTTGCATATTTTAACCCCAGATAAGCAGTTATATCGTTTGGGATAGCAGGATCAAAGCTTCTCAATATCCTTATGACTTCAGGGATTGCATCGATAGCATCCTTTTCTGTTACAGTCACATGGAGATGATCCAGACTGAGAAACTCCGCCACTAGGGCAGCATAGTGCCTATCTTCCCCATATGACTCAAGCCCGATTGAGATGGCTTTGCAATCTTTTGAATAAGCAGCCACTAAAGAAGAATCCAGCCCTCCGGAAAGGAGTATCCCTTTCGATTGATTCCTGCTGACAGTTTCCTTGAATCTTTCTTTTAAATCGCTAAATACTCCTTTCATCCTGGAAATATCCTTTTCTATTTCTCTCGTTCTGTTTTTATCCGTCCTCCAATCCTGTCCATAAGTATTGTTCTATTACTTTGCTTTTTTCCTTCTCAAAGTTCGAAAAGCAAACCAGGAAATCAACGACAGACAAGGCAGAGACATTAATAACACGGATATCTGCACTGCTGTTATGTGCAACAGCAAATAACCGATGCCTACAATAGGCGTCAGGCCGATTCGTACTGCTGCCTTAATAGTGGAGTGTCTCGAAATGTAATTGGCGATTGGTGGTGAATATCGGTAATATACGTTTACAAACAGACGTCCCGGGAGGTTGTTCATCAGATAAGTATCCCTGAAATCTCGTAAGATCTTAACATCCGGCTCCATATATGAACCGTATGCTGCAGTAGCGATGAAACAAAAGTCATCGTCGTCGTCATCGTCGTCACTATCATCAGGTGAGCCTTCAGAGCAGAACACAACCTTAAGTGGATTCAAGTCGGTATAGACACTCTCATCGATGGTGTCATCCGTTGTATTAAGAATATCAACCTGAGCATCAGTTTGATTACAGACCCATAGCATACCGTTCTTGTCCACATAAATACCTGATTCCATGCCTGCTATGCCCTTGTGCTTAAGATCGCTTATAGTGCTTCCAACATCTCCTGTGGTTGGACTAAAGGTGTAAAGCGTACTATCTCCCCAATCCTCATAACTTACAAAATACCCTTTGGTCGCCGAAACGATTGCCATACCTGCAATGTTTCCATAGGGATGGTCTGTGTCGTCTCCGTCATCTAAAACCAGAGTTGTCTCATAGGTATCAGGGTTGATGCTTACGATACCACCGGTGTACTCAGGGTCTGTGCCGGACCATGAGCTTCCATACCTGCCGAACCCCTGTACGTAAATTGTGTTGTTTTCCGCCAGGTACTGAATTGCGCTGGGGTTCTTGATATCGAGGGGTATACCCAAGACCCCGTCCGGATTATCTATTCCTGTGTCGATCTCTGTGTCAGTCTCTGTATCAAAGACCGCAACATATGCCGTATTTGTGGGTGCCCAACTATTATCACGATCTATCCTCACGAGGATAACGAAAAGCTTGCCATCTGCGATGACCCCGTTTTCCATTTCAGGGGTACCGTCCGAGTCCGCATATGATGTAAGATCGAGTTCACCGATCTTGAAGCCGTCTTCAGTGGTTGTTGAAGGGTTAACAATCCATGCCCTGGTTGTACCGTAACGGAACAAATATGCCTTCTCGGAGCTTTCAAAAACCAGACCATGGGGATTGCTGGATACCGTCTCTCCATCGTCCAGTGTAGAGTATTGCCATATCGGTGTATCAGGGGCGTTTATATCAAACTTCGCCACATTATCCGCATAATACCTCTCTATACGGTAAAAATAAGTTCCGTGAGCAGCCACGCTTATGTCTGAAATAGTTGCCAGAAGATCATTCTGAGCAGTTCGGGGCCCGCCTACCGGGTCTACGGTTATGACCGAATGGGCTCCGCTTGAATAATCTGCAGCAGCAGTGGCTACCACCGCAGTTTGAGTAACATCGGAATGAACCGGCCCCACAGCCATAAATATAACTGCAAACACTGAAAAGACTGATAAGATTGTCAAAAGAAAAGAACCCTCACCGCAATATACTGCTTTCTTGTTCATTACATAGACCTCCTTAAAATTGTTCATTTGTTATTCGTCATTTGCTGTTCAATTCAATACGCACCCCCTTTCGCACGGTGAACGACCACAAATAAAAAGCTACTATAAGCTATGCTTTATAGTAAAAAAATAGGACCTTCCCGGTGATGGATATCCGTTAAAGTCTTCATAGTGATCGTCTCCAAGATTCTTGGCTTCAAAGCCAAAGAGAAATGACCGAAAAAGCCATAAAATACTTGCGTTTACCTTTTCTTTGTCTTTGGCCTTCAATAAATTTGCAGTATCATAATACATCTCTTTTTCCACTACATATTCGGAATATACCTTGAACCTTCCATACATTGCCTCGATCCTCCCCAAATAGGATTTTTCGGATCTGCCTGATAGCTGCTTGCCATTAAAGGCCCCAATCTCACTCCGATTCTCTGGATCCTGCCATGTAGCGTTACCTACGAAGCGGAAGTACTCCAAGAATTCCAGGTTGATTCCCGTTTCAACCCCTTCTATACGGGCTTCGGAGATATTATCATATTTCCCTATTCCTCTGGCATCGTACGAGACGCTAATAAGATTATCCACCTCGCTTCTGAAGTAAGCTATATTAAAGGAAATCCGGTCAAGCCACTTCTCTGACATCATCCATTTGATTTCAAAGCCGGCATCGAAGTTGGCACCTTCTTCCTCCTTCAGATCCTCATTCCCCATAAAGAAACCGCGATCCCCGAATAGCTCAAAGAAGGACGGTTCGCGGACATATTTCGCTAAGTTTGTCTTTAAGGTTAACCAGTCTAAAATACAATATTTCAGGCCGATTTGAGGACATAGATAATCCTCGTCTCTTGATACAGCCTCCAAAGGCACCCCCAAAGAACTTACTGCGCTTCTCAATTCATCCTCTATGATGGTATAGCGCAGGGCGGGTGTTACAATCACCCTCTCTTTAAAGAAAAGAAGAGTATCCTGAAGCCCCAGGGAAAAAGAATCTCTTGAACTTTCACGTGGGTTAGTTGAATTTAAAAGGTCATCCACATCGTACTCCTCATGTTGAGCGTCCAGGATAAAGCTCAATACATTCCATTCCGTCAACCATTCAAGGAAAGAGTTTAACCCATAACAAGTGGTAGTATATATACTGTGTTGATCCCCCAAGCCAACATGACCCTCGGTGTCGTCGTAGTCCTCCTCTTTCCATGAGTAGTCAATACCGGTACTTGTATTGAAGTGATAAGGCCCCACATCATTGACGGTTAACTTTATAGTGCTGATATTTCTATTAGTATTGAAGGTTGTTTTTGTATTCTCACCGTTGTTCCAGCTCGGCAACCCTTGATCCTTTGAAAACCATTGATTTACAAAATCTATTCGCACATCGTCTGTAAAATCAAACCCAAATTTGGTGAGAAGATTCTCCTGGTCAAACTGAGCATTGTTTCGTTTTTCCCAACTGTCGTCGTCTTTGTTCCACTCTGTACCGTTATCGTTAAGAAATTCAAAGTCATTATCAGAACCCAGATAATCTGCAGATATCAAATAATCCCATTTGTCTGGTTTATGATTGATAAACCCGGAGAGTTTGCGCGTATTGAAAGAGCCGTATCCAACGCTGGCGTTCACATTAAGTCCCTCTTTTGATCGCAGGGTTTTGATGTTTACGACCCCGCCAATAGAGGCTTTCCCAAAATTGATGGGTGTCACCCCACGATAAATCTCAATAGCCTCAATATCTGCGAGGGATATATTACCCAGATCCACCCCCCCCCCTGAAGCGCTATTAAGGAGTATCCCATCCAAAAAAACGATGACCTGATCACTGGAAGAACCCCGTAAAGATACAGTAGAAAAGCTGCCCAATCCACCTGACTGGCGCACTTGAATCCCTGCCTCTTTTTCCAGCACTTCTGACAGGTCTTCCATCTTCCCCTCGAACTCTTCTTTCTCTATTACCGAAAAAAAGGCGGGGGTTTGTTCTACATCGACATCTCCTGTTTGAAAGGCATCCTTTGGTTTTGTAGCAGTTACTATCACTGTATCTAACGTTACAGCCTCTCTGGAAGTTTCGGCTAAGAGACTGACCGGAAACAAAAACAAAAAAAATAATATGAATAACAATAGGATGAGTTGTGGTTTCATTGTTTTCACAGGTCTTTAACTAGTGCCCATCCATAAATGGCCCTTTTGCCCAATCTCTGTGTCAGGCTCAGATTTTAATCCTCGAAATATCTCAATATATTCCTTCGGTTAAAATCTTCGCCTTCCTTGACCTTGAACAAAATTGCTCATTTCTGGATGGACACTAACTATTTACTGCTCCCTCTCATTCACAAAATAGGAACTCATGTCCATTAATTATTGAGCCCCGGATTACCGGTCTCATCAATAGATCCGACCAAAGGACTCGACATCTTCACATTTGCGGGACAATGTAGGCTTCATGTCAGGTTTTCCCTTTTCGCCGCCGATACTCTAAAGATTCCTGCTCAACGGAGTAATCCTTGGTTTTTCCGTAACCGGATTTCTATCAACCAGGACCCGACAGCCATATACTTCTTCGATGTTCTCTTTAGTAACAACATCCTCTGGGCTTCCAATCTTAGAAACCCTGCCATTATTCAGGAGGAGAAGTCTGTTGCAATACTGAGCAGCAAGATTGATATCATGAGACACGATGACTACCGTTAAATCATTCCTCGAATTCAGTCCCTTTATCAGATCATAAATCTCAATCTGGTGCTTGATATCAAGAAATGAGGTGGGCTCATCGAGAAGCATTATAACCGGCTCCTGGGCAATGGCCCTTGCTATCAAGACCCTCTGCTTTTCTCCTCCGCTCAGGGCATCAATGTTCCTTGAAGAAAAGGGTAGGGTGTCTGTCATCTCCATTGCCATTATGGCCTTTGCATAATCCTTTTCTCCTTCAAAATTGAGCCTTCCCAGATAGGGTGCCCGTCCCATAAGCACCATCTCCAGTACTGTAATAGGAAATATCATAGAAGCTTCCTGGGGAACCGTGCCCACGATCCTGGCCAGTTCTCTCCTCTTTATCTCTTTCACGTTTGTCCCATCTATAAATACGTCACCTTGTTCCGGAGTGATGGTCCTGTTAAGGCTCTTTAATAAGGTCGTCTTCCCTGAACCATTAGGGCCGATTACCCCCAAAACCTCTCCTTTGTTTATAGAGAATGAGATATCTCTCAGAACCCATTCCTCAATGTATCGAAAGCCGACCCTGGAGACTCTGACCATGTTCATGAACCCAGTCCTTTTTTTCGTAACAGATAGATAAAAAATGGAGCCCCGAATATGGCGGTGACGACCCCTACAGGTAATTCTATAGGTGCGATTATGGTCCTTGCTATTGTATCTGCTATAACCAGGAAAGAAAGTCCAAAAAGACCGGAAGCCGGCAGGAGAATACGGTGATCCGAACCGAATATCATCCGCATCATATGGGGTACGATCAACCCGACAAAACCTATGACACCGCTTACTGAAACAACAACACCTGTAATTAATGAAGCGGTGATAAGCAAAAGCCTCTTCACCTTTCCTACTTCGACACCCAGTTGAAGCGCAGTATCTTCTCCGGTTGCTATGAGGTTCAAAGGATGGGCATATAAATAGATAATGAAGAATCCAATTATAACAAAAGGGGTAATAACAATAATCTCGCTGTACCTTGAGAGACTTAAATCCCCCATCAACCAAAATAGGATCGTATGAACCCTCTCATCTTGAGTGATGGATACAAGAAACATTATCACTGCAGAGAAGAATGCGCCTACTATCACACCGGAAAGAAGCAAGGTGTTCGGATGGGATCCATATCTGCTTCTGGCAATGGACAAAACCAGTATAATCGTTACAAGTGCACCACTAAAAGAGGCGGCCGGAATGCTCAAGAAACTCAACCCTGCCCCTAAAAGAATTGCCAGGATGGCACCCACAGCCGATCCACTTGAAATCCCCAGTATATAAGGATCTGCCAGGGGGTTTCTAAAAAGGGCTTGAAATACTACCCCGGCCACTGAAAGGGATGCGCCGACTATGCCGGCCAGTATGATTCTGGGTAAGCGGATATGGAGTATGATAACCTTCTCTGTATCGTTCCATCCACAAGGGGAGCCACTCAGGGCTTCAAATATCCCAAAGAGTATTTTCATCAAACCAATATCAGCGGTTCCTAATGAGAGGGAAAGTATTGCAATTACAACAAAAATAAAGGCAAAAGCCAGGCATATAAGTAGAACTTTACGAAGAGTTGCCACCATAATTGAAATTCCCCTATTATTTAAAGACCTCCGGGTGAATAAGCCTTGCGAGTTCTTCCAATCCATCTACAATACGAGGTGACGGATGGTCGATCAGGTCTGAGTCAATCACACAAATCCTTCCATTTGAAACCGCGGGGATGTTCTTCCACCTTAGCCATTCTTCTTTCCTTCTCTCAAAGCCGCCTCCCCTGTGCATGGAGGATATGATGATGATATCCGGCGCATTGAGCAAAACCTCCTCGATGCTGTATTGGGGATATTTTGCCTTTTCATGTCCTGATATATTATAGCCCCCGGCCATGCGTATCAGATCATTGTGAAAGGTTTCTTTTCCCACTGTTATTATAGGATTAATCCCAATCTGGATAAAAACCTTGGGCCTATTAATATCTTTTGTAGTGTTCTCTATGTGATAGGTCCTTTTTCTTAACCCGGCAACCAGATTGCCGGCTTTTATTGCACAACCGGTTATCTTCCCTATATTCTCGATGGTCTTGAATATATCCGGTACACCCTTTGGATTTACCGCATAAACACTGTATCCCAACCTTTGCAGTGTATCCACGGACTCTTTCTTGTTCCCATCGGCTATGGCTATTATCAAGTCCGGTTTCAATGAGATGATCTTTTCTATATTAATATTTATATAACTTCCGACCTTTGGCTTGGTCTTTGCCTCTTCAGGGTAGTTACTGAACTGTGTAACTCCTACAACCCTGTCACCCAAATCCATAAAATAGAGGGTTTCTGTGATACTCGGGGCCAGAGAGACAATCCTTTTCGGGTTTACAGGGATATTTACCTCCCTGCCCATCTCATCAATGTAGGTTGCCTGAAAAGCGGATGCACCCAGCATTAGAACCAGAATACACATGAATAAAAATGTGAATATTGCCTTTGATTTTCCCATCATAAAAAAACCAATAAAAAAACCCCTAAATCCTTTTGGACTTAAGGGTTGCACCCTGTTTACTTCACCCCTCTTTCCGCGAAGAAGAGATAAGTCCATATATAGGTAGGTTTTCTGACTCTCAGATCATCCTACTTCCCACGCCTTCCCACCCCGATACATCGAAGCAGTGGCTTTGGTCAGGCAAATCTTGCCTCACCCTGTGGGGTTCGTCCTTGATTACAGCGGCGGGACCGTCCCCGTATTACACGGGATTCCCTATTAAACCCTTAATAGTGGGTACCTATACTTGAATGATTTAATTGATTAACAGATATTTGAACTAAAGTCAATAAGAAAATTTGCAACAGTATTAATAATGACCAAAGGACGACCCCCCTATTTCTCCGATCGTTTGTAAACTGTAAAACTAAAGGGCGTCTCTCATATCCCCCCAAGGGGGCTCCCCGCTTGCCTCCTCAAAAAATGAAAAAGGCGGTTAAAGATAAAATCTGAAACCGCCTGATACTTAAACTAAAAGTTATTGAATTACAAATGGATGTCCCGTATTCCCCCTAGTTAATTATTTATTTATGACCGTCCCCCTTTATTACCCTTTATTCCCCTAGAAAGAATGACTTCGGGCCCGGGGGCCCGGGAGGCGACAAAAGCTTATTTCACAAGAGGAATGCC
>JAUXFK010000162.1 GCA_030623035.1 Deltaproteobacteria bacterium
ATATTTCGAGGATTAAAATCTGAGCCTGACACAGAGATTGGGCAAAAGGGCCATTTATGGATGGACACTAACTAAAGAAAGGAGGGCTTATAATGAAAAGGGTTATATCGATTATGTCAATTATTGTACTTAGTTGCATGCTGACAACACCTGCCTTTTGTACAAATGGTCTTAACGCGATCGGCGTCGGTCCAACATCGAGAGCTATGGGCGGTGTTGGTGTTGCAGCACCACAGGATACGGCCAGTGCAATATTTTCAAACCCCGCTGCCTTAAATTTTGTGCCGTGCGCTCCAGGATCCGAGGCTGTATATGGACTGACTTTCTTTGATGCAACGGTTGAAGGGAAGATCGATCTGACCGGTATGGGTCTTGGTGTTGCCAGGGAAGAGAGTAAAGCCAGGGCTTCTATTATACCTGCAATAGGTATTACATCGCCAATAACAGCCGAGAGGTTTGAGAAATTCAGGTTTGGGATAGGGGCTTATGGGGTTTCCGGTTTCAATATCGATTATAAAGAATCCTCATTTCTTGAAGATATGTCTCTCCAGATTCAGGTTATGAAGTTTTCTCCTTGCATCGCTTATATGATGCGGCCTAGTTTCTCGATAGGCGCCTCTTTGCATATAGATTACGGCAGCGTTGACTTTGGGAATGGTATCGTTCCTGGCTATACTATAGGGGGACAGGTCGGCATACTTTATGAGGAAGGAAAGTTCCGGTTTGGCACCTCATATACGACTCCACAAAAGATAGAACATAAAAGAGTAGCAGACTTTGACGGAGATACTTCGCTGGACACATTGGACGTTGAAAGCCCCACGAGTTATGCATTTGGTATAGCAGTTAAGCCGACAGACGACCTTCTTATTGAAACCGATGCAAAATGGTACAACTGGGCAGATGTGGCCGGCTATGAGGACTTTGGCTTTAAGGATCAGTGGGTCTTTGCTGTCGGTATCCAGTATGAAGCGAGTTCAAAGATCGCATTGAGGGCCGGGTTTAACTACGGGGAAAATCCTGTTAATAAGCACAACGGGTTTGATCTGATGGGTACTACAGATGTTCAGGGTAAAGACGTACCAAATATGAGTTATGAGACTTTACGAATTATAGGTATACCTGCTATTGTCGAAAAACACCTAACCTTGGGCTTTGGGTATGATATGTCTGAAAGCGTTATAATTAATCTTTCTTACCTGCATGCCTTTAAAGAGACGATCAAGGAAAGGTCAGCCCTGGGGATGATGGCGCTTGAATCAACGGTAGAAGGAGATTCTGGCAGTGTTGGCATTTCATGGATATTCTAAAATTTTGTAACTGTTTCGCCAAATAATGATTTGGATGGACACTAGTTAGCTTCTTAATATGGCCAAACAATTACAAAATTTTTATACAGGCTGATTTCGCTTGACCTAAATTGAAAACCTATATATAAAGGAGGAAAAAGAATTCGAATTCGTATCCGCATTCGTTTTTTTACCCATCTAAGCTTGCTTACATATTGAGGCTAACTTTTGGGCTCCGATCTATCCTTTCTAAGGATTTAAGATCTAAGAAAAGGTAGACAACGGGTATGGTAGGAAACAGCCATGCCTCCCGTGTTTGGAAAGGAGTCGTAAGACTTAGGTTTAAACAGAAGCCAACATCTATATCTTCAAACACGATGTTGGCTTTTTTATTGAAGGGGGGTATTGAGTGAAGAAACCTAACATGTTGATTCTTATTCTTCTCTTTGTTTTAACATCTGTCTCGCTCGTTTTCGCAAATGACAGGTTAAGACTTTCCACCACCACCAGCACTGAGAATTCCGGATTGCTTGATGTGCTTCTTCCGCCTTTTGAAGAAAAGTTCGATGTAAAGGTAGATGTAATCTCTGTAGGCACAGGAAAGGCGTTGAAACTGGCAGAGAATGGGGATGTGGATATTACCCTTGTTCACGCCCGATCTCTGGAGGATAAGTTTCTTAGAGATGGATATGGTGTAAACCGCAGGGACGTCATGTGCAATGACTTTGTGATTATCGGACCAAAATTAGACCCAGCAGGCATAAGAGAAGCAAAAACTGCGGTAGAAGCTTTTCATAAGATTGCACTTAAACAATATACTTTCGTATCCAGAGGGGACAATTCCGGGACTCATATAAAGGAGTTGATACTGTGGAAAACTGCGGGTAATCATCCTTCGGGGATGTGGTACCTGGAGGCAGGAAAAGGTATGGGCGCGGTATTGACCATAGCTTACGAGAAGGAGGCATATACCCTGACCGATCGTGGTACTTATCTTGCCTTTTGGGTAGACAAAAAGATCGATCTCCCTGTGCTCTTTGAGGGTGACCCCATACTTTTTAATCCATACGGGATCATTGCTGTCAATCCGGCAAAACATCCTCATACCAATTATACAAAGGCAATGGCATTGATTGCCTGGGTAACATCTATGCAAGGACAAAAGATCATAAAAGAATTTGGGAAGGAAAGGTTTGGAAAGCCACTCTTCATGCCGGTGGCTGTGCCCAACCCATAAGAGCGCTTGATGGATTATATATTCGCCGGGTTTTTTAAGGCCTGTGGGTTGATTTTTTCCCTTGATAGAGAAGTACTCGGCATCGCTTTACTCTCTTTAAGGGTCTCTGCAATGGCCACTTTCCTTGCCTCTGTAGCGGGGATACCCATAGGTTTTATTATCGGAACAGAGGTATTTTTTGGGAAAAGGATACTGATTACTCTGTTCAACACCCTTATGGCCTTTCCCACAGTGGTAGTGGGGCTTTTATTGTACACTCTCATTTCCAGGCAGGGGCCATTGGGGACTTTAGGGCTTCTGTTTACTCCCTGGGCAATGGTGATAGGCCAGTTCATCCTGGCAACACCGATTATAGTTGCTCTTACGATTTCTGCCACTCAGGGGATAGATCCCCGGGTGAGACTCACCGCCCTTTCCATGGGGGCGAATCGGTTTCAGAGTGCATGGACGGTTCTTTCTGAGGCAAGATTCGCATTGATCTCCGCAGTAATCGCGGGGTTTGGCCGGGTGATTACCGAAGTGGGCTGCGCTTTGATGGTGGGTGGAAATATCAGGGGATATACTCGAACAATGACCACTGCAATTGCACTGGAGACCGCAAAAGGTGAGTTTGCATTTTCCCTTGCATTGGGATTTATTCTCCTTATGGTAGCATTTTGTGTTAACATCTTCTTTCACTGGTTGCAAGGGAGAACAGGAAGTTGAGTAGAAAAGTGGAAAGCGCTCAGTTTACGATAAGGGGTTTAACGAAACGCTACAATGGAAACAAGGTATTGGATATATCCGATCTGGTAATCAATAAGGGGAAGATATGTGGAGTTATGGGGCCCAATGGATCAGGAAAGACTACCCTGCTTTCCATTCTGGCTCTCCTTGTCAAACCGACATCAGGAAGGATTATTTTTGACGGATTAGAGATTAATGGTCGTGAGAATGATGAATTCACACTGAGACGAGAGATGACCATGGTTTTCCAGAATCCTTTCCTCTTCAATACAACTGTAGAGAAGAATGTAGCCTATGGTTTGAGGATTCGGCGTTTGAGTAAAAAAGAACAGAGACGAAAGGTTAGTGAATGCCTCGATTTGGTAGGATTAACAGGTTTTCAGAAGAGAAAAGCCAATGAACTTTCCTCTGGGGAAATACAGAGGGTGGCGATCGCCAGAGGAATTGCCGTAAACCCAAAAGTCCTGTTCCTCGATGAACCTACAGCAAATGTAGATAAAACAAATATAGACATCTTAGAAAAGATCGTTAAACAGTGGAACTGTAGATATAAGGCAACGATTATATTTGCCACCCATGACTTAAATCAGGCCTGCCGGCTCGCTGATAAGGTTATTGCCCTGTCTGAAGGCAAGATCAAGGAGATCCTGGATCCTTAAATACCGCCCCTGTACTTGCTGATGTTACAAGTTTTGAATATCTATACACATAACCGTTTTTTATTTTAGGCTCCAGAGGTTTCCAATTTCTTTTTCTTTGTTCGATATCTTTATCACTTACCTTCAATGTGAGTCTTTTATTCGGTATGTCTATCTCTATTAAATCTCCTTCTTCTATAAAGGCGATCATACCCCCCTCTGCGGCTTCAGGAGATATATGGCCTATGGCTGCGCCTCTTGTTCCGCCGCTAAACCTTCCATCGGTAATAAGTGCGACCTCCTTATCCATGCCCATACCGACAATGGCAGATGTGGGCGTGAGCATCTCCCGCATTCCAGGGCCTCCTTTAGGACCTTCGTATCGTATTACAACAACGTCGCCGGGCATTATTTTACCTCCAAGAATAGATTCAACCGCCTCCTCTTCAGAGTCGAATACCCTGGCTTTTCCTTTACTTTTCAACATTTCTGGCGCAACAGCGGACTGTTTCACTACAGCCCCGTCGGGTGCCAAATTGCCTTTTAAAATAGCGATTCCGCCTTCTTTATGGTATGGGCTGTCTATTGATTTGATAACCGTTCTATCCAATACTTTTACTCCCGTCAAATTTTCCCTCAAGCTTTTTCCTGTAACGGTTATAACATCTTGATCTATCAAACCCAGTTTAACAAGTTCTGTCATAACAGCCGATACTCCACCGGCCTCATTCAGGTCTTGCAGACGATGAGGCCCTGAAGGGCTTAAACTGCATAAATAGGGGGTTTTTTTACTTATATCGTTGAATATCTCCAATCCTAGAGTTAGTTTTGCCTCATGAGCGAGGGCAGGGACGTGCAAGACTGTATTTGTGGAACAGCCCAGTGCCATATCTATAGCAATAGCGTTTTTAAAGGCCGATATCGTAGCAATATCCCTTGGTTTTATGTCTCTTTCAAGGAGTTCCATTATTTTTTTCCCTGCGAGTTTTGCGAGTCTCTTTCTCGCTGCATGGGGCGCAGGGATTGTCCCGTTTCCTGGAAGCCCTAACCCCAACGCTTCAGTTAAACAGTTCATTGAATTGGCAGTGAACATCCCTGCACATGAACCGCAGCCAGGACAAGCCATGTCTTCCATTTCTTTCAGCTCTTCCTCGGTTATCTTCCCTGATTTTACTCCTCCAACACCTTCAAAGACTGTGATGAGGTCTATATTTTGACCGTTTATCCTGCCTGTTAACATTGGACCGCCGCTGATTACAATAGACGGAATATTAAGCCTCAATGCAGCCATTATCATCCCTGGAACAATCTTATCGCAATTGGGTATTAAAACCAAAGCATCGAACGGGTGGGCATAAGCCATAACCTCAATAGAGTCTGCAATAAGCTCCCTGCTTGCCAGCGAGTATTTCATGCCCTGATGGTCCATGGCTATGCCGTCACACACACCGATCGTAGAAAATTCCATTGGAGTTCCTCCGGCCATTCTAACCCCTGCCTTTACCGCATCGGAAATATCCCTTAGATGAATATGACCGGGGATGATTTCGCTCTGGGAATTCGCAACTCCGATGATAGGCTGAGAAATTTCCTCGTCTGTGTAACCCATAGCCTTAAACAGAGAGCGGTGGGGAGACTTTTCCAACCCTTTCTTCATTAAATCACTTCGCATTCGAATTGTCCTCCTCTAAAAATTCTTTTTTCACCTTCCAATACCCTGATATTAATAAAGTACAATACAGGTTGTCAATATTTTTTAACAGGCTACTGCCCAGACGGAGATCCAACTCGTCTTGTCTAAAACGTTTTTTTGAAAAACGAAAAGGGATTCGGATAACAGCCTGGAAAGAAGAGATCGACGGAAACACAGAATCTTGCGATGCAGTGCTAACGACCGATTAAAAAAGAGTTGACAAATCGTAATTATTTATTAGTATTATACTCGATATAAAGGTAGTATGGCTTATTTCGAGCGGGCATAGCTCAGTTGGTAGAGTACAAGCTTCCCAAGCTTGGTGTCGCGGGTTCGAGTCCCGTTGCCCGCTCCAATTTCATTAAACACAAAGATACAAAAATAATAACAGTTTAGCCAAATCATAAAATCTCGTTGGCTCCTTAAGATTGCTAAACAATTATAAAAATAATATTTGCCTTTTTAGGGCAAGCATTTTTTCTTGCAAATCCTGTATTTTTGTGTTATGAAATAACAAAGTAATAGAAGTTCACTAGAAAGTGGGCTTATGAGCCCACTTTTTTTATTTTAACGTAACTATTCAGCCACAGATTCACACAGATTAACGCAGATAGGTTTAAATATAAAGAACCGTTCACTGTTCAAAGTTAAACTGATTTAGGGTGGTATAACATATGCTCCCCTGAAGGAAAGCTTCAATCCTGAGTCCAACGCGGAATTTATTAGGTTCTTATTATACATTCCCTCCTGCCACTGCGAGACACGAACGGGCAGGAAGCAAGATTGTACTGAACTTAAAAGCAAAAAGAAAAAATATCAGTGATGATCAGCGTAGATCTGTGGCTAAATAATTACTTTCAACTTAGTTTTTTATATGGACCAGATTCTTAATAAAAAATCTGTTATGATCATAGCCGGTGAAGCTTCTGGCGATATCCACGGATCGCGTCTTGTAATGGCCATGCATAAAAGAGACAGCGCCATTTTTTTCTACGGTATTGGAGGCCGGGCTCTCAGGGACGCAGGGGTAAAGATTCTTGTTAATGCTGAAGAACTGTCTGTTGTCGGGATAACCGAAGTCTTTTCCAAGCTGACCGGCATTTTAAAAGGAATAAGAGCGGCTAAAAG
>JAUXFK010000195.1 GCA_030623035.1 Deltaproteobacteria bacterium
ACGACATGGAGTTTATCCTTTACACCTCAGGGACCACTGGCAGACCCAAAGGCGTTGTCCTGAGCCATTACAACATGATCCGAAATGCATGGGATGTCGGCTCTAAGTTGAACGCCATGGAAAAGGACAACATCCTTGTACCCATTCCATACTCCCATTCCTTCGGCAATACATTGGCTCTTACCTTATCTGTATTACGTGGGACTGCCCAGGCGCCAATGCTCTATTATGAGCCAAAGAAGGCCCTAAAAATGATCGACAAGTATGGTGTTACCATACACCCGGGGGTACCAACAATGTTTATTCGAGAGCTCCAAGAGTTCCGAAAGGGAAACTATTCGTTGGACACCCTGCGAACTGGTATCATGGCAGGTGCACCCTGCCCAATAGAAACAGTTAAAGGTGTTCTCAAGGAGATGAAATGCAACATACTCATTGGCTATGGCCAGACAGAGGCCAGTCCAGTCATAACTATGACTTCTTTAAGCGACAGCCCGGAGACTATGGCTACCACTATAGGAAAACCACTCCCTGGCATAGATGTGCACATCCTGGATAAAGAGACCCATAAGATGCTCCCTGTAGGCCAGCAAGGTGAAATTGTATGCAAGGGCTACTGCGTTATGAGCTATGGATACTTTAAGCAACCGGAAGAGACCAAAATAACTGTAGTAGACGGCTGGCTGCACACCGGTGATTTGGGAAAGGTGAATGAATTTGGCTACTACTGTATTACCGGCAGGGCCAAGGATATGGTTATAGTTGGAGGTTTCAACGTCTTCCCTCGTATCATCGAAGAGCACATAATTACTTACCACAAAGTAGAGGAAGTTTCTGCAGTAGGAGTCAAGGATCCAGAACTTGGCGAGGTGGTTGCTGCGGTGGTCATTCCATCAGAGGGAAATGACATAGACCCCCAGGAAATAGTGGACTACTGCTATGGTGTAATTTCGTCTGCCTCAGTCCCCAGGTATGTTGCTACGCTCGATGCGCTTCCGATCTCCGGACGTGGTAAGGTCAAGAAGTTCAAGCTAAAAGAACAGCTCAGCGCAATGATAGAAGCCGGCGAAATAAGCAAGACTGTACCTGCAAAAGTCAAGGAAAAACGATAAAATAATCATTTGTGACTTAAAATAAAGTATATGACGGCTTAATAAAAACTCAAATCTTACAGGCTTCTAACATTTTGCCATAGAAGAGAGGCGACATTTTCACCTGTTTGCTGATTTGTAAAAATAGCGGTTAAGCAATCAGGTAAAACACAGCAGTCTCTATTTTTATTAAGGATTGACAAAGTTGAGGTAGAATAAATGGGCAAGAAATTAAATTATTCAAAATGGAAGAAAATTTATCCCGATAAATTCGTCCCTGAAGAAAGGGTGTTTAATAATATCCATCGAGGAAATCGTATATTTATAGGCACAGCTTGCGGAGAGCCGCAATATCTTGTTCAGTCCCTAATAAAATATGTGGAATCCCATCCTAAAGGTTTATTTGATGCGGAGATTCTCCACGTGTGGACACTTGGCATTGCCCCGTATACCGATGAAAGATTTAAAAGTAATTTCAGACACAACTCCTTTTTTATTGGCAATAACACCAGAGATTCCATAAATAAGGGGCTTGCTGATTACTCACCAATTTTTTTATCGCAGACTCCGGGTTTATTCAACCGCAGGATCGTGCCCATAGATGTGGCCCTTATTCAAACCTCGCCACCGGACAAAAATGGCTATATGAGCCTGGGGGTAAGCGTGGACATCACCAAGGCAGCGGTCGAGAATGCCTCGTTGGTAATAACCCAGATAAACCCTAACATGCCAAAGGTACACGGGGATACCTTTTTGCATATAAAGAATGTGGATTTCGTAGTTCCCTATGAGGAACCATTACTGGAGTATGAAGATAAGGTATCCGATAAGATAGCCAAGCTTATAGGGAAGTATGTTGCACGTATCGTTGAGGATGGAGACACGATCCAGGTAGGGTATGGAAGTATCCCTAATGCGATCCTCTCAAACCTGGCTCACAAAAAGAATCTCGGGGTACACACCGAACTTTTCTCAGACGGTATCGTGGAGTTAATGAAGAAAGGAGTAATTGATAATACAAAAAAGACTATAGATCGGGGCAAGACAATTGCCACCTTCTGTATGGGCACAAAAAAGACCTACCGGTATATCCACGACAACCCATGCGTGGAGTTTAGACAGGTTGACTATACAAATAATCCTCTTATTATTGCACAAAACAGAAACATGACGGCCATAAATAGCGCCCTCCAGATAGACCTTACCGGACAGGCCACTGCCGAATCCATTGGTAAGACATTTTACAGCGGTATTGGGGGTCAGGCGGATTTTATGCGAGGAGCACTACTGTCAGACAGAGGGAAGACTATACTTGCTCTTCAGTCTACAGCAGAAAATGAAACAATATCACGGATCGTGCCCTTCGTGTCCGAAGGCGCCGGCGTTACATTGACCAGAGGAGATATCCACTATGTTGTCACTGAATACGGCATCGCCTATCTGCATGGAAAAAATATAAGGGAGCGAGCAATGGAACTCATCTCCATTGCTCATCCGAAGTTCAGGTCCTGGCTAATAGAAGAGGCAAAGGGATTCAATTTGATCTACAAGGACCAGGCATTTATACCTGAAAAGAAGGGGGAGTACCCAGAGGAACTGGAGATATATAAGACCACTAAGAACGGTCTTGAACTCCTTTTGAGACCTGTAAACATAAGCGATGAGCCACTTCTCAAGGAATTTTTCTATTCTCTTTCAGACAAAAGTCTTTACCGAAGGTTCATATCCAGCCGAGTGGACATGCCCCACGAACGTATTCAAGAATACACAGCAATCGACTATACAAAGGAGATGGTTATCCTTGCAATCACTAAAAAAGATAACAAGGAAGATGTATTAGGGTTGGGACAATACTCCATATTCGAGAAGTCCCTTACCGCAGAGGTTGCGTTTTTGGTAAAAGATAAATGGCAGAACACGGGCATAGGGATGGAGCTACTGTCCTACCTTACCTATCTTGCTAAGAAAGGTGGGCTATCGGGGTTTACCGCTGAGGTCTTGAGGGAAAACACCCATATGCTGCATTTGTTCGAAAGTATGGGCTTTGACATAGACAAACAAAGTGATAGCGGGATGCTCGAGCTCAAAATGACCTTTAAAGATATAGAGGACAAGCGGTAAAAGGTCACAAGGTATACATTGTTAGTAAAGCAGGAATCTAGGGGGTGTAGGCCTGACCCAATATTTTCAAGTCGGGCTTATTGACTTGAATCGCTAGCATTAATTCCTTCGATTCGTAAGTTCGATTACAAATTTATTTAGATTTCGACCGAGATCAGATAGTTACAGACAATTTTACCGCCAAGAATGACTTAAAAAGGATTCAAAAAAGTATAGAAGAATATCTGAATGATATCTATTCGGAACACTATGTAAAAAAGATAGCAAATGAGATTGCATATGAATTAGTTACAAAAACTGGCAGGGAAGATGAGGAGATACTCACATTTGCAAAGCAGGAACACGTAGATATTATTGTTATGGGTACGCATGGTAAAACAGGAATAGAGCATGTCTTTTTTGGAAGTGTTGCTGAAAAGGTGCTCCGACATTCTCCATTTCCTGTCTTTATTATCCCGGATAGAGAAAAGCTTAGTGGATCTTAAGACAGGTGATGAAAACCGTTTTAACCCAATAACACAAGGAGAATGAAAATGGTAGAATATCCAAAATACAAAAAGCTACTGTTCTGTACCGATTTTTCAGAAAATGCAGATTACGCCTTTGAGTTTGCCTATGGTGTTGCTAAAAGAGATGAGGGTCTTCTTTATATTTTACATGTGTTACCTGATAATCCCCATCAGGCATATGTAGATGGGTTTATAGCCCAGGAGGACTTAGAAAAGATACAAAAAAGCATAGAAGAAGATCTGGTTACTAACTATAAGGAGCATTATACAAAAAAGATAGAAGGTGAGATTGAATTTGAAACCGTTACCAAATCCGGTAGGGCAGACAAGGAGATAGTAGAATTTGCTGAGAAGGAGAAGGTAGATCTTATTGTTATGGGTACACACGGTAGGACAGGAATAGAGCATGTCGTTTTTGGAAGTGTTGCTGAAAAGGTGCTCCAGCATAGCCTATTTCCTGTTTTTATAATCCCTGATAGGAAAAAGCTCGAATGATCCCAAGGCAGATAAAAGTCTCTTGCAATTGACCAGAGGGTTAGGCGAGATTCTTAATTAGCTTGCAATTCTATCAAAGAAATAGTGGTTTTCGCGATTTTATTGGCAATATCAGAGGCAAGTTATCATTTTACCTTAGGAGGATAGGTGATATGTATCATGATTTAGAGCAAAAAACAATGGGAGGCGTTATAAGGTATGCGGCAAAACGATGGCCGGACCGAACGGCCATATACTGGGAGGATAAAAAGATCACCTTCAAGGAATTGAACGAACTTTCTGATTCATTTGCCAAGGGAATCGTGAAAAGAGGCATACAGAAAGGAGATCGAGTAGGTTTATGGATGCACAACCATCCGGAGTGGATAGTGGCGTGGTTTGGCATATCAAAAACCGGAGCGGTAATTGTACCTCTTGACTACTGGTATACGCCCGGTGAGGCCGAATATATACTTCATCACAGTGGCGTAAGGGCTCTGGTTATATCAGAGGCTATGCTTAAGGTGGACTTCCCGGCAATGGTAGAGGAAATAAAAGCAAAATTACGGGGTCTGCAACTTGTGGTTACCCTTGGCAATGCGGATAGGGAATGGCTTACATCCTGGGAGGAGTTGGTTGAAGATGGCTTCGATATAAGCGATGAGGAAATGAATGAGATCGCTAAAGAGATCGGAGAACACGATATGGAGTTTATCCTTTACACCTCAGGGACCACTGGCAGACCCAAGGGCGTTGTCCTGAGCCATTACAACATGATCCGAAATGCATGGGATGTCGGCTCTAAGTTGAACGCCATGGAAAAAGATAACATCCTTGTGCCCATTCCATATTCCCATTCCTTCGGTAATACATTGGTTCTTACTTTATCTGTATTGCGTGGGACTGCCCAGACGCCAATGCTCTATTATGAGCCAAAGAAGGCCCTAAAGATGATCGACAAGTACGGGGTTACCATACACCCGGGGGTGCCAACAATGTTTATTCGAGAGCTTCAAGAGTTCCGAAAGGGAAACTATTCGTTGGATACCCTGCGAACTGGTATCATGGCAGGTGCGCCGTGCCCAATAGATACGGTTAAAGGTGTTCTTGAGGAGATGAAATGCAACATACTCATTGGCTATGGCCAGACAGAGGCCAGTCCAGTCATAACTATGACTTCTTTAAGCGACAGCCCGG
>JAUXFK010000120.1 GCA_030623035.1 Deltaproteobacteria bacterium
ATAGGGAGCGAAGGCAATGCTGTGATCTCTGAGAGTTATAGCCATGTAGAAGAGATTGTTGATGTATGGCGAACCCAGGAAGATACCTATGTAAAGATGTGGGAAGATCGTTTTGTCTTTACAGAAGGATATACTTCCAATGTCCGTGAAGCAGTAAAGCTATTCTTTCAAAAGACAGATATGGCTACAAAAGATTTTGCAAAGGTTATTCATTATGCACCTGATAAGCGCCGACACCTCGATATATCGAGGGCATTGAAATTGGAAAAAGAACAGATACAAAGGCCCTTATTGGATGAAATCGGCAATACGGGCACTGCTCATGCATTGATGATGCTGGTCGATTGTCTGGAACAGGCAAAGCCGAACGACAGGCTTTTGCTTATCAATTACGGAGATGGCTGCGATGTCTTTTCAATACAGTTAGAAAAGGAGTTTCCTCAAAATCCCCAAAGACGGGGGATAAAAGGTTTCCTTAATTCTAAGATGCTAATCAAGAATTATGAAAAGTATCTGCAGATGAAAAAACTGATGAGAATAGAGACAGGAAGACGCAGACCTCCGGCCATGTCTTCCGCTGTAGTGCTTCATAGGGACAAAAAGATGGTTCTGGGTTTCTATGCGAGCAAATGCAAGGGTTGCGGCAGACTGTTCTTCCCTCCGCAGCGGGTCTGCATGTATTGCCGCACCAAGGATCAATTCGATAGAGTTAGACTCGCCGATAAAAAAGGGACACTGTTTACCTTTTCCAAAGACTTTCTCGCACAATCAATAGACCCCCCAATAATAACGAGTATTGTCCATCTGGATGTTGAAGACGGGATCAGGGTTTTTTGTAACATGAGCGATCGGGACCCTGATTCCGTGAAAGTAGGTATACCCGTGGAGATGACCTTTAAAAAAATGAGTGAAGCAGAGGGGTTTTATAACTATTTTTGGAAATGTAGACCCATAAGATAGTAATTTATATAGGAGAAAAAATCATGAAAGTTGATGCACTGAAAGACAAGGTTGCCATAATTGGTATGGGTTGCACAAAGTTTGGAGAGAACTGGGGCAAGAGCGTAGAAGACATGATTATCGATGCTGCTTACGAAGCTTATGAAGATGCAGGGATTTCTACTGATGACATTCAGGCAGCATGGTTTGGAACTATGGCTTCAGGGGTTGGAGGAATGACTCTTGCTCTTCCCTTAAAGCTCCGTAACATCCCGATCACCAGGATAGAAAACGCATGTGCTACAGGCATGGATGCCCTGAGAAATGCTGCTACAGCAGTTGCCGTTGGTCTGTACGACATTGCCCTGGTTGTCGGTGTAGAGAAGTTAAAAGACAGCGGACTTAGCGGATTACCTGAATTTTTCAGCCATCCGGTATACGGACAGGGGTTTACCGCACCAGGACGCTGGGCATTAGCAGCGACCAGATATTTTGAAATTCATAACATTCCACCGGAAGAGGGGAAAAAGGCATTGGCAAAGATTGCCGTTAAGAATCATCATAATGGAACCATGTCTCCCAAAGCCCATTTTCAAAAAGATATTACAATAGAGAAGGCACTACAGGCTCCAATAATTGCCTGGCCACTGGGCCTCTTTGATTGTTGTCCGACAACCGACGGGTCTGCTGCTGCAATAATTTGCAAAGCCGACCTGGCTCCTTCTTTTAAAAAGGATTATATATTAATAAAGGGGTTTGGATTAGCCATGGGTCCAGGATTGGGGAAAGAGGATATCGATTATAAATATGACTGTTTACCCGAGACAATCGCTGCAGGAAAACAGGCCTATGCGGCTGCAGGGGTAAAAGATCCACGCAAAGAGATCAGTTGTGCCCAGCTCCATGACTGTTTTACAATCGCTGAGCTTTTGGAGTATGAAGCACTCGGTTTTAGTGAAAAGGGAAAGGCATTAGAAGATATCGAGGCCGGCAGCTTTACTTTAGAGGGAGACCTGCCTGTAAATACCGATGGAGGGTTAAAGGCGTTCGGTCATCCTATTGGCGCAACAGGACTGCGCATGTGTTATGAACTTTACAATCAATTATTGGGCAATGCAGGCCCCAGGCAGATCAAAAACCCTACCCTTGGTCTTGCCATGGCTCAGGGAGGGCATCCGGGAATGCTTATGCCTATCGTTACAATACTTGGGAGAAAGGATTAAACCGGCCTTTGCTCTATCTATTCATTGTATTAAATACGGTAATATATCCGTAATTTTCGTTTGGATACTTATCCACTAAGGGTTCATAACGAGAGAAAAAGGAGATGAAAATGGTTGAAAGGAAAGAACTGAATAGGGTGATCTATGAAAAGGACGGCAGTATTGCGACGATCACCTTGAACTATCCGGAAAAACTGAATGCCATGGATTTTCCGGGTGATGGGGGAATAGCTGACAGCTTTTATAAGGATGCACTGAATCTGGCAGAAGAGGATGATGAGATAAAAGTAGTATTGATCAAAGCGGCAGGAAGGGCATTCTGTGCCGGACATGACCTGAGCAGAGTGGGATTCGTATACGGGATGGAGACTGGGAAACGCGCCGGTCAGCAGCAGAGGCTAAAGGTTGATAACGCCTGGATGGAAAAGACTTTTCGCAGATTATTTCTCTTCCCCAAGATCACCATTGCTGTGGTACAGGGTATAGCTTTCGGCGAAGGGATTATGATAACCGAATGCTGCGATCTGGCGGTTGCTTCTGAGGATGCTGTGTTCAGTCATCGGGAGCAGAGACTTGCATTTGGCGGACAGGTTAGCCCCCTGGCAGTTGTGACATATGGTCTAAAGAGGGCCCTTGACATCTGGTTGACAGGGAGAAATGTGCCTGCTGCCGAGGCTCTGGAGATTGGTCTTGTAAACAGGGTAGTACCAAATGATAAGCTGGATGAGGAAGCAGGAAAGTTAGCTCAAGATTTAGCTACTCTTGGACGGGACGTTATTGCCATAGGTAAGGCATCACGACAGCAAACATATTCTCAGATGGGAATACTTGCCGGATGGGATATATCAGGCTTGACCCATACCCTAGGTACGAACGTACACTGGTATCCCGGTGAGTACAACTTCTTTAAAGAGAGGAGAGACAAAGGAGAGAAGGCCGGTTTCCATGGGCTTCATGATCAATTCAGTTCTAAAGACAAAGACTAAGCAAGAGGATTTAAGAGTATGAGTTGATGCTTAGGGTCTGTAATGAAATAAGCACCGCATATCTTTATTTATAAAGGAGATTTTAAATGTCAGTCGTATTATATGAGAAGAAAGATAAGATTGCCTATATTACCCTAAACCGTCCTGAAGCCATGAATGCCATCAGCTCTGAAGTATTAAAGGAAATAACAAAGGCCTGGATCGATGTCAGAGATGATCCCAATATATGGGTAACCGTTGTAACCGGAGCAGGGGACAGGGCATTTTCAGCTGGTGCAGACTTAAGAGATTGCAAAATGGCAGATGGAGTCAGCAAAAGAGGGTCGCACAGTCTTTCCTCCATGGCCTGAGGTTTATCCCATGCGAGGTTTAGAGGTATGGAAGCCGTTTATTGCTGCGATTAATGGTGTGGCTACAGGTGGAGGTTTGGAATTGGCCATGACTTGCGATCTCAGGATTGCCGCGGACACTGCCCGTTTGGGACTGATGGAGACAAAACAGAGTCTCATGCCAGGCTGGGGCGGCACCCAGAGATTGCCTCGGCTTGTTCCCTTTGGTAAGGCATTGGAGATATTGATGACCGGTGATTTCGTCGATGCACAAGAAGCACTGCGTATCGGGCTTGTTAACAAGGTAGTCCCTCAGGCTGAGCTAATGTCTGCTGCTACAGACCTGGCGAATCGCCTTTGCGAGAACGGACCTCTCGCAGTCAGGGCAGTCAAGGAAGCAGCATACAGAGGGATGCGCATTCCCCTCGATGAGGGCTTAAAGCTGGAAAGCCTCATGATACAAAACCTTTTCCAGACCGAAGACGTGAAGGAAGGCCCTATTGCCTTTGCTGAAAAGAGGAAACCGGTCTATAAGGGAAGGTAGGTTATTCACTTTACACGATGCAAACTGAGTGGATTGGAAAGGAGATTAGAGAAGAATGGCAAACAAAGAAAAGAAAGATTGGTCAAAGCATCCTCGAGTAACGGTAAGCGGTGAAAAGAAACTACCTGCTCATGGAAATATCACAAAAGAGATGGAAGACAGGAGAAATTCCAGGTCTCATATACCGTTTTTCCCTCGGGGTGTTTATTTTAACACACAGGCCAGTAAGGATGCCATCAGGCATTTTGCGGATGGTGTGGGGGATACGAATCCATTATTCAGGGATGAGGAGTATGCCAAAAAAACGAAGTACGGCAGTATTATCGCTCCGGGCAGCTATCTCTATACTATACAGTGGGTAGTCCCCGGAGGCGGAATGCCAGGGGTACATGCCTGGTACAGCGGAGGGGATTGGGAATGGTATCGCCCGGTCTTTGCAGGTGATGAGTTCAAACCGGTGGGCATCCTTCGTGATGTGGTTGTGAAAGAAGGCAGGATGGCCGGTGGGGGTCAAATCTATATCGATTATGACGATGGTTTATACTTAAACCAGAGAGGCGAGATAACAGCAAAAGAGCTTCATCATACGGTTTGGGTTGATAGGGGCTCTTCCGGTTCAGCCGGTAAGTACCGAAAAATCGAAAAGCCGGCTTATAACAAGGAGGACTGGATCAGGATTCTGGAGTCATTTGAGAACGAGGAGATAAGAGGTTCCAATCCTAGATGGTGGGAAGATGTACAGGTAGATGATAAGCTCGGGTCCATGATCAAAGGCCCCATGAGTGTCAGAGATGAGATCGCCTGGCTGATGGGTGCAGGAAGCCCCTTCTTCAGGGCTGACAAGCTTGAGTATGATTATGAGTACAGACACCCGAAAGCGCTCGAGTATGTTGAGGAAATGGATGAAGCGGATGTTCCGGAGCTGGTACATATATTTGACGCATATGCTCGTGCCATAGGGGTGGAACGTGCTTATGATTATGGCTCTCAGAGGATGAGCTGGCTCTGTCTGTTCTTCACAAACTGGATGGGAGACGATGCTTTCCTGTGGAAGATGAGCGGTGATCTAAGGGCTTTTAACCAGATGGGAGATCTTACGACCTTTGAGGGCAAAGTGATCAAGAAATACATAGAAGATGGGAAATGCTGTGTGGATATAGAGGCCTGGGCTAAGAATCAAAGAGACGATTGGTCAATGCCTCCGCGGGTATCAACGATAATCCTCCCTTCAAAAGAACATGGCCCCATAGTCTATCCCAACCCTCCTCAAAACTTGGCGGAAGAAGTGAGTAAGGCAAGGCCGTTAAATGATTTAATAAAAGAAGGAATACTTTAAGCTAATATAGACCACCCGCATTGACGGGTGGTCTATATTCTATAGGCTGTCGCTTAAAGGGATTTGGGCAACAACCCGTCTATTTTTGCTTAGCCGGTGCCGGATTAACATAATCGGTAAGCAATGTTTTAGGAACCTCCTTCTCCAGATCCTCTATGGTGAACATTCCGTTATCCTCTGTTTTGGTAATCGTCTTGATTGCTACAGGCTCAGAATAAATAGAGACGATCCCTCTTTGCGCATGGAATACCTGGCCGTTGATATTGGCAGCTGAGTCGCTTGCCAGATAAGCAACCATGGGAGGCACAAATTCAGGCCCTGGCATATTCATAAAACCATCGTACACCTCCTGACTGATCAGGCCGGCTTCCAGCCTCTTCTTTATCCCGGCTTTTACTTCTTCGGTCATCGTCATCCTGGTTGCAGCAATAGGTGCAATGCAGTTGACGGTTACTCCATAACGTCCCATTTCCCGGGCAGCCGATCTGGTCAGGCTGACGATTCCCCCTTTTGCAGAAGCATAGTTTGTCTGCCCTACGGAACCGCGCCATGCATCTGAGGTAAAAGTTATGATCCTGCCACTTTTTTGCTCCCTCATCTTTACACAGGCATGACGGCATACATTGAAGGTGCCTTTTAGATGGACAGCAATCACCATGTCCCACTCTTCCTCACTCATATTCCATATCATCCGTTCTCGAAGTATACCGGCGCAGTTTACAACAATGTCGAGTTTGCCAAAGGTATCCACACAGTTATTTATCATATCCTCGACTGCCTTGAAATCGGTGACTGAAGTAAAATTCGCCGCTGCATTTCCGCCTTTTTCCTTAATCTCTGATGCAACCTGTTCTGCCGGAGCAAGATCAGTACTGCTTCCATCCCTTGCCACACCAGCATCTGCAACCATAATGCTGGCTCCTTGTGCGGCCAGATACATAGCAATTTCTCGACCGATTCCCCTGCCGGCGCCTGTTATTAATGCTGCCTTTCCCTTCAGCTTCTCACCCATCATTCATCTCCTTTTATTTTAAGTATTACTGTTGCTTTTCCAGGGGTAGACTTCTCACCCTTGTCGTTTTCTACCCAAATATCACATTCTATGAAATGCGCTTCGTTTTCTACACCTTTATTGGTTACCTTCCCTTTACAGAAGTGGGTTGTCCTTTCTTCAGCAGGCTCGGTTAAGGACTTCATCATTATCGGATAGTCCATTGCGCGAAACTGGCATGAAAATTTCTTTAAAAAGGCCTCCTCGCCTATCCAGTCTGTGAGCATTTGAACCAGCCATGCCCGTTTGAGCTGCCCATGGACTATCGGTTTTCCTACTCCCTGGTTCTCGGCAAATGTTGATTCATAATGCAAGGGGTTAAAATCACCGGATGCGGCTGCCCATTTTACGAGCATCTGTGAGGTAGCTGTTTTGGGCAATGAAGGTATCTCGGCCCCCACCTCCACATCTTCCCAGTACAATATCTTTTTTTTCATAGGATTGATTACCTCCGTTTACTTCACTTCAAAAAGCGGTTGCGTCGTTGGGTTGATCGTATCTTCTATCTGTTGATCAGGGTTTGGCTGGCTACTGCTACCAGTACACCATGCTGGTTTGTATATGAGGTCTCGGTTACTGAAAATACAAGTGTCCCTCCCTTGGTTTCCCGTGCATAGATGTCCGCTATTTTTGCAACGGCAACCAGGGTATCTCCGACACGTACAGGATGAAAAAACTCATATTCGATACCCCCATCTACAATGCGGGAGAATCCGGCCTTGATGGATGCCGTGATCAATTCTTCCCTGATCGGTGAGAAAAAAGGCATCGGAGAATCCCACTTTACAGGCCACCCAAAAAAGCCGGGTGGTGCAACAACCGAACCATACCTGGAATTTCTGGCATATTCATCATCCCATATTAGAGGATTTCTATCCCCTACTGCATCAGCAAATTTCCGGATTGCCCCTCTTTCCACCTCAAGTATCATGGGCTCTCCTGATTTGCCGATAAGCCTGGTTATTTCTTCTGAAAGCATTTAACCTCCCTCCCTTCTTATTTAAATTTTGACCGCGAGGGCCGATAATTTTCTGGAAGCGTAAAATACTCAGCTTCCAGCATATCTAATATTGAGTTTTATTCTTATTTACGTGAATCCAAAAGTCAAGAAAAAAACAGGTACGAGCCCTTACTCAAGTGGGTCGAAAGCTGTGTGGAGTTTTCAATGGTATCAATTCTCTACCTGCTATGATCTGAAAACCTCTCTTCTATTCTTTTTGAAAGTTCCTCATCAATTTGGCTTTTTATTCTATCGAAGTCTTTAAATATCGCGACATACGGGAAGTGCTTGAAAGTAGCGAGAAAGAGAGCATGGAGATGCTCAATATAAAATACTCTGCCTTTCCGACAGGACAGTGGAGAGACACAGATACAATATCCGAAAGAAACTGGCCATACACGATGGAAAAGTCAGTTTCAGGACGTTTCTTTTGACAATTAAATGATGCTTCACTCTTGCAAAAAGCAGGACTTTCATGTACACTCACTTATAAGACAATAGAGTAAAAAATGTGCTGGCGCGTATTTCAAAAGCACAAAAGAAAGCAGTACACAGGAAGAATATTAACAAATACTGCAAAAAAACGAAAAGACGGTGAGGAAAATGGGAAGTATTCAGGCTGTTATAGATATACCCGAAGAACTATACCTTTCTCTTTCTGCCTCTGGATTGACCAAGGAGAAAATAGTCCGAGAATCGAGAAAACTGCTTGCATTGAAGTGTTTCAAGGAGAAAGTTCTCTCATTGGGCAGGTCCGCTGAACTCTCTGGTCTTTCTAAATGGGATTTCATAGAGTACCTCAGTGAAAATGATGTTTCTGTAGTTGATTATGATGAAGACGAAATAAAGCGTGAATTTGAAAATGCCGACAAACTCTGTGAAAGGCTCAAAAGGTGATTGTTGTCAGTGATTCCACTATTCTGATCGGGCTTGCAAAAATAGGAAAGCTTGATCTGCTCAAGCAAATTTTCTCCAGGGTCTTTGTCCCTGAAGAGGTGTTTAAGGAAGTAGTGGAAAGAGCGGAAGAGAAACCCGGGTCTAAAATCATAAAGAAAGCCTCCTGGATCAAAACAAAACCAGTCAAGGACAAAACACAAGTGAGTTTTTTACTGGGAAGTCTTGAAAAAGGGGAGGCCGAGGTTCTGGTTTTGGCCAGAGAACTTAAGGCCGACTTGATACTTATTGA
>JAUXFK010000200.1 GCA_030623035.1 Deltaproteobacteria bacterium
CGGGAGTCCAGAACTTATTGAAATCACTGGATTCCCGCCTTCGCGGGAATGACACAAAAAGACATTTTTTGACTTTTTACGAGACCATCAAGGTTAAACTGATAAAAGAAGGGTTCGATTCCGAGACGAATGCGTAGTTCATCCCTGTCTGAGTCCGTGACAGGCAGGCAGTTCTTGTGTTACGCAACGCTGTCTTGCACTGAATTCCAGAGCGCATTCTTTGCTGCACTGGATGCTCTCAACCGTGAACTGTGAACCTTGAACCTGACAACCTGAGTAGTTACAAATATAGCATGAAATAAACCGAGATTACAAGGGCATACCTAGAGTTTTGAAATTTGACAACCGTTGAATCTGTATCGAGAGCATTTATTTATGTTCGTCAAAGACCATCCAAATCATTATCCGGCTAAACAATTACCTTTATTCAAATAGTTGAGGAATACAATGGAAAATAAAGAGCAAATTAATATCCGGCAGCCACTTCATGGAGTTAAGGTTTTGGATCTTACCCATTACATCGCAGGACCTTATTGTACCAAACTCTTTGCTGATTATGGAGCAGAGGTAATCAAGATAGAAAGACCAGGGGAGGGGGATGGATCCCGGAGGTTGGGACCTTTTCCTGATGACAGACCTCATCCGGAAAAAAGCGGATTATTCCTGCATTTAAATACAAATAAGAAGGGAATAACCCTGAACCTAAGAACTCAATCAGGGGTTAGGATATTTAAAGAGTTAGTCAAATGGGCTGATATTTTAGTCGAGAATTTTGAGCCGAGGATAATGCCGAACCTTGGATTGAAATATGAAACATTAAAGGAAATAAATTCCAGGTTGGTAATGACCTCGATATCCAATTTTGGACAGGGTGGACCCTATAGAGATTACAAAGCCTCAGAGATCGTCCTGTACGGCATGGGAGGTGCTATGTTCAGTACAGGATTACCAGAGCGGCCATTAAAGCTTGCCGGTTCGATGATACAATATCAAGCCGGTACTTTTGCTTCAGTACCGACTATGGGCGCCCTGTTGGCCGGCAAGATTCAAGGTGTTGGACAGCATGTGGACATATCTATTATGGAGAGTCAGCTAGGGAGCGTAGATAGAAGAGCGCAAAACATACTCTCTTTTGCCTATTCAGGTGAAACCGCTTTTTTCCGATCAACACGTTTGGGCCTTCTTATACTACCTCATGGAAGATATCCTTGCAAGGATGGTTTTATTGAATATGCAGGGGCAGAGCCTGTCTTCTGGCCGAAATGGCTTAAGATGCTGGAAATGCCGGAGTTGTTAAATGATCCAAGATTTAAGGATATAACAGACCTAACTTACAAAGACGAATTTGAAGCGATTTTTCTTCCATGGTTGATCGAACATTCCAAGCAAGAGGCAATGGAAAAAGCGCAAAATGCAGGGGTGCCGGGAGCTGCCCTTAAAACCACTGAAGATGTACTAAACGATCCTCATCTACAGGAAAGGGGGTACTTTTTCGAGATTGATCACCCGGAAACAGGGAAAATAAAGTATACTGGAGCACCTTTTAAGATGGAAAAGACACCCTGGAAAATAACAAGACCGGCACCTCTATTAGGCCAGCACAACGAAGATGTTTACCATGGTCTATTAGGATATACAAAAGAAGAGATGAAAACACTTCGATCAATAGGAGTAATTTAAAATGTCTGGATTACCGTTAGAGGGGATAAGGGTTCTTGATATAACAGTTGTATGGGCCGGCCCTTTTGCCACTATGCTGCTGGGGGATCTGGGAGCTGAAATAATTAGAGTGGAGAGCTTAAAACATTTTCCAACGGCTACCCGCGGCATTATGGTTAAACCGCCAAAGGCAGCAATGAAAGGAAAACTGGGGGCATCATATCCAAATAGAGAACCTGGCGAGATGCCCTGGAACAGATTCTCATGGTTTAATCATTCTGGAAGGAACAAATTGAGCATGACCCTTGATCTTACAAAGGCCAAAGGAAAAGAGATATTTAAAGATTTGATAAAGATAAGCGACATCTTTATTGAGAACAATGCGGCTGCCACTATGGATAAGCTCGGTTTAAATTATCAGGTATTAAGCCGGGTTAAACCTGATTTGATCATGGTTTCAATGCCTGCCTTTGGAAATACAGGGCCATATAAGGATTATAAAGGCTTTGCACCAGTTATTGAAGCCCTGTCAGGACATACCCTGTTAAGGGGCTATAAAGACAGTGATCCTTCTCAGACCGGGGTTCCGGTCTATCATTCCGATGCATGCTCCGGTGCAACTGCTGCTTTTGCCGCCATGTTGGCCCTTTATCATAGGAACATAACAGGCGAAGGACAATTCATAGACATGTCTCAGGCTGAGAGCATGATGCCACACCTGGGAGAGGCTATGATGGAATATACCATGAATAATCGGGTATTAGAGCCTATAGGCAACCGTAGCCCTTACAGCGTGCCTCAAGGCTGCTATAGATGCAAAGGGGATGACAAATGGATAAACATAACCATCGCTTCTGATGAAGAATGGGAAAATTTCTGCCGGATAATAGGACATCCAGACTGGATTTGTGATGAGAGATTTTCGGATATTTTAGCCAGAGCCAAAAGTTGCGATGAAGTGGACAGGCTGATTGAGGAGTGGACACAAAAGCATAACCCCTATGAGATTATGCACCTATTGCAAAAGGGAGGAATCTGCTGTGGACCTGTCATGAGCGAAGAGGATGCACTGTCTGATCCTCACCTTAAAGAACGCGAATTTTTCCTTGATATATCCCACCCTGAATCCGGAACCCATCCTCACCCGGGATTTATCTGGAAGATGTCAGAGACTCCCGCTGTTGTTAAAAGGCCAGCCCCATGTCTTGGGGAGCATAATGATTATATTTATAAAGTACTCCTGAAAAAGAGCGAGGAGGAAATAGAACAACTAAAGAAAGAAGGGCATATAGGTACTGAATATCTAGTCGATGATAATGGATGAACGGGTTGTATATTATCAGGCTGTTATGGTCTATTTGAGGCAGATCCAATGAAAAAACGTGTGATAATCGATACGGATGGTGGTGTGGATGATGTTCTTGCGCTCATATTGGCCCTTTGTTCATCTGAATTAAAGGTCGAAGCAATCACAACAGTCTTTGGAAATGTTCCGGTAGTCCAGGCTACAAAGAATATTATTAGAACCCTTGACCTCCTTTGTATAAAGAGACCTCCTGTTGTGGCTATAGGAGCCTCTTCTCCCCTCAACAAGGCGCATATAAGTGCCCAGGATGTCCATGGAACGGACGGACTGGGAGAGATTTACCGTTTGAATAAGCCGGATGGGACACCGGTTTATCCAGATATCTCACTTGATAGAGATGTCCCTTGTGCCACAGACCTTATTTTGAGCACCATCAAAAAGTATCCGTCTGAGATTACATTGATCACCATTGGCCCCTTAACAAACCTGGCCAATACGATTTTGACCTGCCATGGAGCTTTAAAAGATGTCGCAGAAATCATTATTATGGGCGGAGCCCTGAATGTTCCAGGAAACATTACACCTTTTGCAGAGTACAATGTCTTTGCTGATCCACATGCTGCAAAGATCGTACTATCATCAGGGCTTCCAATTGTCCTGGTTCCCCTGGATGTCACCCGATCTGCCATATGGAATCAGGATGCTATCTTTGCAACTGCCCAAGCCATAAGAGAGCCACTGGGGAGATTTATATTAGACATAACTGGAAAGGTGATGGACTTTGCACAAAAGAAGAAGGGTATTCGGGCAGTAACCCTCCACGATCCCCTTGCTGTAGGGATCAGCATTGACCATTCTCTGGCGAACATATCATCCATTCATGTGGATGTACAGACAGATAGAATCGAGACAGAGGGTAAGACCGCCCCTTATTTCAGAGCAATCAAAGAGGAATTTAAGGGACAATCAAATATCCGCACCATTATGAATGTGGACGGTCAAAGATTCCTTACGTTTTTTGAGGAGCGTATATGCAAAGGGTAATTGTCATAGGCTCTGCAAATGTCGATCTTACAATCAAGAGCGATAGAATTCCAAAGCTGGGCGAGACTGTATCAGGGGGACGTTTCTATACTTCGTTTGGCGGCAAGGGAGCCAATCAGGCTGTTGCAGCCCTGAATGCGGGGGCAGATGTGAGCTTCATTGCCAGAGTAGGTTGCGACGCAAATGGTGATGCCATGATGCATCACTTAAGGAAGATCGGCCTTTCAGTAGAGGGGATTCTAAAAGACCGGGTCGATCATACAGGGATAGCCCTCATTATGGTTGATAATAAAGGAAGGAATGTCATCTCTGTTGCCCCTGGATCTAATTGGAAATTGACAGGTGAAGATGTCCGACGCGCTGAACCGCTTATCGCTTCCGGAGATGTCCTCTTGATACAATTGGAGGTACCCCTTGCTGCTGTATGCGAGGCCTTAACCATTGCCAAAAACCATCGCTTAACCACCATCTTGAATCCGGCTCCAGCAATGCCGATGCCTGCTGATCTATACCCTATGGTTGACATACTAACACCCAACGAGGTTGAGGCCCCTGAACTCACTGACATAAAGAAGACCGGTCAATTAGAATCAAGAATAGTAGAGGCTGCTTATAAGTTTTTGAAATGGGGAGTCGGTGAGGTAATGGTCACTATGGGAGAGAGGGGGGTCATATGGATAGGGGAGACTTTTGAGCAACATATCCCTTCCTTTGAAGTAAATGCCCTTGATTCTACAGGCGCAGGGGATGTCTTTAACGGTGCACTGGCCTTTGCAATTTCAGTTGGTATGCCAAAAGGGGATGCTATTCGTTTTGCAAATGCTGCGGCAGCCATTTGTGTCACAAGGCACGGTGCACAGGATTCAATCCCTTCAAGGGATGAGATAGAAAGCTTCCTTACGGAATAGGGGAGTAGGGCATAAGGGATTCAAGATTGATGACGGATGATAATAATGGTTATTTATTGCTCTATACCTTTAATTATCAATGGATTGCGTTGCTTTTAATTCTTTGGCCACACGAGATAAGCCACCCTTTATATATTTTTCACATTAAACCTTGTCGGATTAGTTTTCGCGAACGACATCTGTATGATTAAATTTTATGAAGATAAGGGGACGTTGTTCAAAAAAAGCAGTTGACATTCGTGGGCATTTTGATAAAAGGTAGCATTATGCCGCGAAAAGCATGGGATTAAGGAGACGGAACTTCGGGAAGGTGGAAAGAGACGAGAGGTGACGAAAGTGAGAAGAAAAATTGCATATTATTTGAGCAGAGAGATGGGAGTGACCATGGCAGATATAGCACGAAATGTAAGGGTAGGGGCATC
>JAUXFK010000213.1 GCA_030623035.1 Deltaproteobacteria bacterium
TTAAAATTTGATTGCCGTTGAAGCTTGGCCAGTGCTTTCTGTTTCATAAGGCTAAAATAATACAAAACTTCTAAGAATAATATCCGTGATTTCTTTGTATTTAAACCTGTCTGCGTTCATCTGTGCCTGCCCCGTAGGTCAGTATGATCGTACTGGGGTGAATCTGTGGCTGAATAGTTACAAAGATTTTATCTAATCCCGTTAGCGCCTTAAGATGGCTAAACAATCACTAAATATGCTATATATATCTCCCTGTCAAGTCCCATAAAACCAGATGCTGTTTGTTGGGTTTGAAGTTTTTCCTGCTTGACTCATAGTATTCGTTTCTCTATAATCGGTCAAGTCTGATTTTAAAACTATAATACCTTACTTCGCAACTTTGGAAAAGGAGAAAACAAATGCAAAGAAAACATGGAAGATGGTTTTTATCAATGCTACTTATATTTTTCATTATCGTATCATGCGATTCGCTGTCACTGGCAGCTAAAAAGCAAACTACATCTGATAAGGTTGCAGTCGCTAACGGAGTTATTATCACACAAAAAGATCTAGACACGGAGATGACCATAATTAAGGAGCGGCTTGCCATGATGAAAAGACCTTTCAGTGACTCCCAGCTACAAGAGTTCAAAGAGAAGACCCTTGAAAAAATTATTGGCCGTGAATTACTCTTTCAGGAAAGTCAAAAAAAGGAAATCAAAATTGACGATGCAAAAGTCAATGAAGAATTGATGGCTTTGAAAAAAAAATACGCCAGTGAAGCCGATTTCAAGAAATCGCTGAGCGAAAAAAACTTAGATGAAACTGCTTTAAAAGATAAGTTGAAACAAAGTTTGGCGATTAAAGAATTAGTAGATCAACTGTTTATTCAAAAGGTTAATATCTCCGAAGAAGAAATCAAATCTTACTATGATAGCCAACCGCAGTTATTTAAACAACCTGAGAAGGTACATGCCAGCCACATCTTGATCAAGGTTGATCCAAATGCAGATGAAACACGGAAGGCTGAGGCACGCAAGAAAATCGAAAAGATTCAACAGAGGCTGAAAAAAGGTGAGGATTTTGCAACTCTTGCCAAAGAATTCTCGCAATGCCCCAGCAGTGCCAAAGGTGGAAGCCTGAGTTACTTCGCACGAGGACAAATGGTCAAACCTTTTGAAGAGGCCTCTTTTTCTTTAAAACCCGGTGAGATGAGTGACATTGTTGAGACCCAATTCGGATATCATTTGATTAAGGTTATCGATAAAAAACCTGAAACCACCATCGCGTTCAAGGATGCCAAGGATAGAATTGAGCAATACTTGAAGAATAAAAAAGTTCAAGATCAGGTCAAGGAATATGTCGATACTCTGAAAAAAAAGGCAAAAATAGAAATCTTTCAGGAATAAAGAAAGGAAGTATTTATCATATGAGTCAAAGGTTTTTTCAGGATGATCTTAAAGGAAATTACTGTTTTGGCTGTGGAAGCGACAATGAACATGGGCTACAGATAAAGAGCTATTTGTCAGGCGATGAGCTTGTCTGTAAATGGCAGCCAAAGGAATATCATACAGCTGCACCTGGTATACTCTATGGCGGCATTATTGCATCCCTCATTGATTGTCACTCAGTCTGGACTGCTGTTGTGGCTGCTTACCGGGCAGAGGGTCGGGATATAAAAACCGATCCTCCTATATTCTATGTTACAGGTTCTTTAAATGTTAAATATCTGAGACCGACACCGATGAATGGGCCTGTTGTATTGAGGGCAAGGGTAAAGGAGATGAAGGAGAAAAGCACCGTGGTTGTCTGTTCTCTTTTCGCAAACGAACAAGAGTGCGCACAAGGAGAGGTTGTCGCTGTACGTATATCTGAAAGCTGGATCAAGCCGGAGTGAATTCCCCGTTATTTACCGATGCAGAACTCTGAAAAGATCTTATCGAGGATATCCTCCGAGGTAGTAGCCCCAACGATTTCGCCTAAATATTTTAATGAAAGCTGCATATCCAACGCGATGAACTCAGGGGGCATTTCTTTAATTATACTCTCTTGTGCAAGCCTTAGGCTTTCTAATGTCCTTTCCAGGGCGATCTTATGTCTTGTATTCGTGACAAATACCGATGAGGAGGCGTCGAACCTATAATGGGCAATCGTAGAAAATATCGCCTCTTTTAATTCTTCTATCCCCCATAAATGCAATGCTGAAATCGGTACTGTAGGATAGTCATTTAATGCAGTCTTTAATCTAGTCAAAGCCGACTCTGATACGAGATCAATCTTGTTTAAAGCAATGACAACCTTTTTATCGGTTAACTCTGCAATCAAATTATAATCCCCTTGATTTAAACCCTGCGAACTGTCTAAAACCAGTATTACAAGGTCAGCACAGCTCAGTTTTTCTTTGGCTAATTTTACCCCTTCTTCTTCAATAAGATCCCTGGCATCTTCTATCCCGGCTGTATCGATGATCTTTAAAGGGAAACCCTTTATACTGATTGCCTCTTCAATGAAGTCCCTTGTTGTTCCGGGTATGGGGGTAACGATAGCCCGATTCTCTTTTAGCAGGCTATTCAGAAGGCTGGACTTACCCACGTTTGGTTTGCCGACAATAACGACCGAAATGCCCTCTCTATAAAACCTCCCTTCTTCATAACTATCTATCAGGGCTTTAATGCTATCGTTCAATCCATTAATTTTGAATCTTAACTCTTTAAAAGAAATGATATCGATATCTTCTTCAGGAAAATCAATAGAAACTTCGATAGGGGTCAAAAGCGTTACAATAGCTTCTTTTAATCTCATTACCTCTTTGGATAAGGCCCCTCTCAGTTGTTGGTTGGCAATCTTAAGGCTGGCATTTGTTTGTGACTTTACTATATCAATAACTGCTTCCGCTTGCGATAGATCAATCCTTCCATTGATAAAAGACCTCTTCGTGAACTCTCCGGATTCGGCGAGTCTAGCACCCTCTCTTAATACGACTTCAAGGATTCTTTGTAAAATCAGTATACCACTATGGCAGTTTATCTCAACCACATCCTCTTTCGTATAGGATATGGGTTTACGCATAAAGGATATCAAAACCTCATCAATAACGGAATTGTCTTTGGTGTCAATTACTTCGCCGTAGTGAAGTTGGTGGGATTGTAAAGCAAAAGGGTGATGCTTACTCCTAAAGATTCTTTCTGCAATCTTAAGAGACTTGGGGCCACTTATCTTAATAATTCCTACACCACCCATACCAACAGGAGTGGCTATGGCCGCTATTGTATCCTCTTCAAACATTTACCTTTTATAAAAACTAAGAAAAAGACCGGCTTTTCTTTGTAGAGATTACAACCCTTCTTAAAAGCCCATCCCCTTTGCTTGTTGTTGCGAGTTGATCATCACCCTGGAGGGTCATATGAATTATCCTTCGGTCATGGGCATTTAGGGGAGTTATGTAAACAGGTTTTCCAAGCTTCTTTACCTTTTCACCCAATTTTAGGGCTAAATTCTCTAATGATTCAATCCTCCTCTCTCTATACCTCTCCGTGTCAATAATAATCCTCTTTCTATCTTTTAAAGATCGATTCACAATCTTATCGACAATATGTTGCATTGCATCTAATGTCCTTCCCCTTCTCCCAATGAGGACGCCGCTTCCATCTCCATTTATATTGAGGAGTATTTTATTTCCATCATTCTTTACATCAACAGTAGCATCTGTCCTTAATCCGACAAGAATCCTCTCCAGCGACTTTTTTGCAAGTTCAAGTTTGTCTTCGACTTCAACTTTTTTTATGCTGGCCTTAATTTTTGCTTTCTTCGTACCCATAAAACCAAATAGTCCGGGGGCACCATCAGAAATGACATCTATATCCAGCATCTCTTCTGAGAGGTTAAACTCCTGGCATGCTTTCTCAATAGCATCTTCAACTGTCTTCCCTTCTGTCTCAATAAAATCCATAATTTTACCTCCTAAAACTATGCCGTATACTTATTAATATATAACTGCTGACCAATAGATAAGACGTTATTGACTAACCAATAGATAACCAGTCCTGATGGGAAATTAAGGAACATAAATGTGAATACTATGGGCATGGCTAACATCACTTTTGCCTGCATAGGATCTCCCATTGTAGGGGTCATCTTTTGCTGCATGAACATGGAGGCCCCCATCAAAATAGGCGTAATATATGAAGGATCTTTTGCGGACAGATCTTTTATCCAAAACACAAAAGGGGCATGTCGCAGTTCAATGGAACCCATTAATGCCTTATATAAGGCAAAAAATACAGGAATCTGCAATATCATTGGAAGGCAGCCACTCAATGGATTAACCTTATGCGTGCGATACAATGCCATTACCTCTCTGTTTAACTTCTCTTTATCGTCTTTGTACTTCTTTTTTAGTTTGGCCATGAGGGGTTGGACCTTTTGCATGTCTTTCATAGATTTATAACTATAATGCGTCAAAGGAAAGAAAATCACCTTAATAACCACAGTTAAAAGAATAATCGCTACCCCATAATTATTGGTCATTCGATTTATAAATTTTAAGAAAATCAATAAGGGTTTTGCAATAACATCGAACCATCCAAAGTTAAGGGCCTTTTGTAAATCTGCCCCAGCAGATTTGAGAATATCAATGTCCTTGGGGCCTGAATACAGAGAATACCCATACATGGCCTTTTCTCCATAATTCAGCTCTATTGGCTCTATAATATCGATCGAAATCACATCTGTTGAGGATTTAGAAATCCTCAACTTCGTATTTTGAGGTTCCCTTGGAATGACTGAAGATATAAAATACTTGTCTCCATAACCGGCCCATTTAATAACTCCGGAGTAAAACCTGTCTTCTTTTATTTTTTTAACTTTTATTTCCTCAAGTTCATCATTTACCAACGCTTGAGGACCTGCAAAACTAAAACGATCACCACCTTTTTCGGGATCGAATTTTCTTTTCCAACTGAATATCGTATTCTCTTTAAGGCGCATATCAGAAGTCGGAGGCCAA
>JAUXFK010000208.1 GCA_030623035.1 Deltaproteobacteria bacterium
AGCATAGAAATCTTAAGTTGTTTGAGGGCGATAGCCCGAGTTCTTAAGATTTTGCGCAGCGAACTATAGAACGATTAAAAAAGGTCAATCCAAGTGAGGGAAGAGGTCTTTCAAACAGGCTCTCAACGGGATTGTCCGAAAGTGTCGCTGTAGTATTAAGTAAAGATAGAAGTTGGATAGATAGTAATGGAAAAATCAGGATGAGATATCAGATAGAAATTTCATGATCATGAAGAGCATTTTAAACGCAAAACAGAAGTCCCAAATGGTACTTTAACCCCCCTTGTATTAAAGAATTTACATATACAATTTTAACACTAATAAAACCACTGTCAAGAACTATTTTGTCCTAAGAAAAAAAGTGAGAGAACAAAGTATGAGTTACCCATTCATTATCCCAATGGCCTTGCCATTTTGAATCTCTGTGACTCTAATGGACATCTCTTTATTGATCAAGTCATCACTCGCATCTACGAGTACGGATATATAGTTTCTGGAAAATCCCTTTAGATAATCTGTATTGGCATCCCTTTTAGACTCAATCAGGACAGAAAGTCTCTTTCCTGCAAATCTGTTGTAAAATTCCTCCTTCTTCCTATGTCCCAGGCCTCGCAACGCCGCACTCCTGTTTGCTATAGTCTTACCATCTATTTGGGATGGGAAACCGGCTGCAACAGTCCCCGGGCGTCTGGAATATGGAAAGACATGGATGTAACCTACTGGAAGTTCTTCGATAAGATTTATTGTATTTTTAAAATTCTTGTCAGACTCCCCTGGGAAGCCCGCTATAACATCGATCCCTATATTCAAATCAGGTATTTTGGAAACCAGTCTCTTTATTAGATCCTTGAAGTATAGAGTATTATATGGCCTTTTCATCCGGGCAAGTATATCATTGTCACCGCTTTGTAATGGGATATGGAGATGATTGCAGATTATCCGAGAAGATGAGATTAGATTTATTAAATCATCACTGAATTCAATGGGTTCAATTGAGCTTAATCGAATTCTGCATGTGATACCTTGATCCTCAATCGATCTTAACAGATCAAACAAACTGAACCGTGGCTCTAAATCCCATCCATAGGCACCCAGGTGTATCCCTGTCAGGACGATCTCCTTATAACCCTGTTCCGTCAGTTTAAATATGCTCCTTATGGTCTCTTCCTTTGAAATGCTTCTGCTTCTTCCTCGAGTATAAGGGATGATACAGTAAGAGCAATAAGAATTACAGCCATCCTGAACCTTTAGAAATGCACGGGTATATTCGGCAAAGTTGGGGAAATTGTCATAAATTTCAGGTTGAGTTTCTCTGTTTGAAAATTTGTTGACAAGAGAAAGAAACCTCTTTAGGTCTCTAATTCCAACTGTATAATTTACGCCTGGAATCTCTTTGATCTCTAAAGGAGCCCTCTTTGAATAACATCCGGTAACGATAATCAAGGCATTTGGGTTTAAACGGTGGGACCTTCTTATAAGCTGGCGAGATTGATAATCCGCCTTATTTGTAACTGTACAGGTGTTTATTATATATATATCCGCTTTTTGGCTGAATGGTACAAAACTATATCCATTACTTTCCAAAAGACCACGTATTACGGCGGAATCGTACTTATTGACCTTGCATCCAAGAGTTGCTAAAGCTATCTTCTTCAACTTCTATTATTAAAAAGACCTGTAGACAGGTACCTTTCAGCACTATCCGACAGAAGAGCGACTATATTACCGGTGCCCAATGACCCGGCCTTTTGAAGCGCAGCATACATAACCGCTCCTGAACTGATACCTGCAAGGATTCCCTCTTTTCTTGCCAATTGTCTGGCTGTTTTTATTGCATCTTCATCGGAAACAATCAGGGTCTCATCGATCCATGTCTGTTCATAAATCTCCGGCACTCGTGATTCTTTAAGACTCTTTAAGCCATATATCTTATGAATTGGATAAGGCTCTACCCCTACAATCCTCACCTCTGGTTTCAATTCCCTCAACCTCTTTCCAACCCCCATTATTGTACCAGAGGTTCCTATGCCGGCGACAAAAATATCGACAGCTCCTTTGGTATCCTCCCATATCTCTTTGCCCGTTGTCTCATAATGAGCCATTACATTGTTTTTATTGAAATTCTGCCCTACTAAAAAGTATTTGTCCGGATTGCCTTCATAGAGTCTCAAGGCCTCGTTCCTTGCTCCATCTGCCCCCTTATCTGCCGGTATTAATAATGTATGCACCCCAAGATACTGCAATAGATTTCTCTTCTCAATACTTGCAGATTCCAACAAAGTAACGGTCACACGATAGCCCTTTACTGCAGCAACCATTGCAAGGCTGACACCCATGTTTCCACTTGTAGATTCAAGGAGGATCTTATCCTTGGTTAGCGTTCCATCTTCCTCTGCTTTTGATATGATATAGTGGGCGATCCTGTCCTTTAGGCTTCCACCTGGGTTTGCACTCTCTATCTTGGCCAACAGCATAACATTTTTGTTGGAATCCATATGGTTTATCTTTACTAACGGCGTCTTACCAATCGTATCTAATATGCTCTGTGCTATCATCTTTCAGATGCTCTCCTTAATCCATCCACCCCCTAAAACCACATCTCCATCGTAGAATACCACGGCCTGACCTGGAGTAACTGCCTTCTGAGGCTTATTGAACCATACGAAAACATCTCCATCATCTTTGGGTATAACCTTGGCCTTCGCCTCCTTGTATCTGTAACGGATCTTAAAAGAAACATCAATCTCCGTCTCTAAAGTCGGAAACGGAATCCAATTAAGACCCTCAGCAATTAAGCCTTTACAAAACAAGTCCGTTTCCCTGCCTACGACAACAGTGTTATTTTCCAGATCAAATCCCAAAACATAATAAGGATGAGAAGCAGGGATGCCCAACCCCCTTCTCTGGCCAATGGTAAACATGTGAATCCCGTTATGTCTGCCCAATATCTTACCTTCATTATTTACTATGTTTCCGCTATTGATTTTATCGACTCCCATTTTATTCATTATGAACTTTCTGTAATTATTATCCGGTATGAAGCATATCTCTTGGCTTTCTTTTTTGCCGGCGACTTTCAGTCCCAAGTCTTTCGCTATTTTTCTAACATCACTCTTGAGAAATTCCCCTACAGGGAATACCAGCCTTTGCATATTCTCCTGTCTCAATGTAAAGAGAAAGTAGGATTGGTCTTTAGAAGTATCTGTTCCTTTAAGCAACAGATAACATCCCCTGGAATCATCCCAGACTATCCTTGCATGATGCCCGGTAGCCAGATAATCAGCCTTAAGTTCTAAGGCTCTTCTTAAGAGGATATCAAACTTTAACCTTTGATTACACAAGACACAGGGGTTTGGAGTTCTACCCTTCATGTACTCTGTTACAAAGTAATCTATGACCTCCTTTTCAAATTCTTCCTCCAGGTTCAAAACATAAAAGGGTATTTTGAGCGCATCTGCTACAGACCTTGCAGTGTAAATATCTTCATGAGAACAGCAACTTCTGGATCCACCATCTTTTTGGCTTGAGTAATCCCAGATTTGCATTGAAAACCCAATGACATCATAGCCAATCTCCTTCAGTAATGCTGCTGCTACGGAGCTGTCTACTCCTCCGCTCATTGCAACCACAACTCTCTTTTTTGCCTCTTTTATCATAGACCTGACAATTTACAGGTTACCATAACAGAAAAAGTGCTTTAAACAATTACAAAAGTTTCCTGCTGATATGTCCTCTTTTTAAATTACCCTGACTCAGTCTTTTTGTATGGATAAAGAGGTGATATAGAGCGAAGTCTGTTTACAATCTCTAGAAGCACTCCAATTACATGCTCAATATCCTCTTCAGTGTTCTCTCTTCCCAGGCTAAAGCGGATGGACCCCTGAGCAACCTCTAATGGGACTCCCATAGCAGTTAACACATGAGAAGGCTCTACTGATCCGGATGAACAGGCCGATCCGGATGAAACCGCAATTCCTTCGAGATCCAAATTCATTAACAGGGATTCTCCTTCAATAAACTCAAAGCTGAGATTCAGCGTGGAAGGAAGTCTTTTTGTAGGATGACCATTTAATACTACATTTTCCAATCTATCCATTATACTGTTATAAAGGCTGTCTCTCAGTTTGGTTAGATGTACTGTCTGAGGTTCAATATCTCTATTTGCAATCTCACAGGCCTTTCCCAACCCAACGATTCCCGGGGTGTTCTCTGTTCCTGCCCTTTTGCTATTCTCATGGTGTCCACCATGGATAAGAGGTATTGGTTCTACCCCTTTTTTTACGTACAAACATCCCATTCCCTTTGGACCATACAGTTTATGCGCAGATATGGACAGGAGGTCTATGTTTAAATCTTTTACATCTATCGGTATCTTTCCAACTGCCTGAACCGCATCCGTATGAAATACAATACCCTTTAAAGAAGTGATCTCCCCTATCTCTTTTAGCGGGAATATAACCCCAGTCTCATTGTTGGCATACATGATCGTAATCAATATTGTCTTATCGGAAACACTCTCTTTCAGTTCATCCAAGTCGACCATCCCATCCCGATTAACAGGCAAATACGTCACACAAAATCCTATCGACTCCAAATACTGACATGTATTCAGTACTGCAGGGTGTTCAACCTGGGTTGTTATGATATGGTTTCCCTTTTCTTTTAAGGCAAAAGCAATGCCTTTAATTGCTAAATTATCACTTTCCGATCCCCCACTCGTAAAAATGACCTCAGAAGGGGATGCGTTCAATAGAGTTGCTACTTTCTCACGTGCTTCTTCTATATGCCGTTTAACATCTCTTCCTGCCCAGTGGATACTCGATGGATTTCCGAAGTTATCCTTTAAAAATGGTAGCATAGCATCCAATACCTCTGGAAGGAGAGGAGTTGTCGCATTATGGTCCATATATATCCTTTTCATACTCACCTCTTTTACGTTCATTGTGTATTCTCAAAGGGAACGAGAGAGAAAAAAGGGGTTCCCTGTACTTTTTATGGTTTCATTTCGTAACTACTCAGCCGCCGATCTACGCTGATCATCACTGATATTTTGTAACTACTCAGGCACAGAGGGGCAAAGGCACAGAGGCACATAGTTGTCTTGCCTATTTGCCGCTTAA
>JAUXFK010000182.1 GCA_030623035.1 Deltaproteobacteria bacterium
AAGTGAGCGTAAAGAAAGAACAGTATATCACCATTCAATTCAGTAGCTCCATTATTAACTATTTCAGATATAAAATGTGAGGCAATCCCCTGTTCTTTATTAACGCTCACTAAGACGCTCAGACAGTACACGCATTAAAATTTGATTGCCGTTGAAGCGACTCTTTTCAAAAAACTAAACTGTTACTGTATCCCATATTTCTTTGGCCACGGTAAATGTTTCTTTCAACTCTTCACTCGATGCGATACCAATGGTTACCCCATATACAAAGTCTGCTACATATTCGAGAGCCTCTTTGGGTTTTAAATCACCTGCTGCTAGAGTTTTCTTGCCTATAACCACCTTATCGGTATTTCTAATGGCCTCAAGGCTCTTCTGTTGTGAGGGATTCATAAACCAACCGGCCTTGTTTATCGGTGCCATTATAATCTTTACATTATCATAGTCTGAAAGGTAAGGAACGGTCTTCCCTGGTTGGTGTGTAACCGCCCCTGCAATAGCAACCTCGTTTATTCTATGGATGTAATCTTCAAAGTGCTTATCCAGTCTATCGGTAACGATTCCGTGGGTAAGGATTATCTTTGCATCCAGTCTCTTCATAAGATCAAACTGACTGTCAAAGTCACTCTCTCCTATAGAGCCGATCACCTGAATATCCATCTTTGTGATATCTCTTGCTTCTTCTACTGCATTGACTAAGAATTCATAACCGAGAACCTGCACCCAGGTTATACCCATTTTTGCTGCTTCTACTATTAGCTCTGTTACGTTCTTTGGGTCCCTGGCAAAGCGAAGATGGTATTTCATGGATCGTGAACCGAACTGCCCTGCTCCGATAAAAGGCGAAGTGCCAAGCATAAGACGAGGGATTTCAACTTCACCTATGGATTTGTGTTGCAATGTGCACGATTTAACTATCATAAAAATGGCCTTTCTATCCAAGATTCCTGTGTAATTTCATTAATATCAATCTATTTAATAAGAAGGATTAAATACTTACCTTCCACTTCATCAAGATGGGAATCTTCCATTTTTTAGGACGAGCGAATTGAGCTTTGGAAGGTGATGATGCTGTCTGTAATTGCTTGAAAGTTTTTCGAATCAATCCAGTTTGGTTTTATAATCCCTGAACCGATTGCAACCGCATCAGCACCATTTGAAATGTATTCCTTCAGGTTGCTGCTTTGAATCCCGCCAACCGCTAATATCTTTATGCCGGATAGGGGTGCCTTGATAGATTTGATGTAAGATGGCCCAAAAACAGATGCAGGGAAGAGTTTTACCATATAGGCCCCTGCTTTATAAGCGTGGTATACTTCTGTAGGCGTTAACGCACCGGGAAAGATGGGTATCTTTCTTTTTGAGCAATATTCAACTATATCACTGTCAAATACTGGTGATACGAAAAAACGTGCACCAGCATCCCGGGCTTTCTCTAATGCGTTTAACGATAATACCGTGCCTGCCCCTATGAACATTTTATCTCCAAATGTTCTACAGGCTTTCTCAATAAGTTCAAGAGCCTGGGGGGTATTGAGTGTTATTTCAATAGTATTTAGACCGCTCTCCAATACAGCTTGAAATAATCCTTCTAAATCGAATGGTTTATTGTGGCGTATAATTATTAGGATACGCTGTTCATCTAAAATAGAGATATCCAAACCAATATACCGAAAGTATATTTACGAATTACCAAACATCATCCCCGGATACAAGCTCATAAAATTTTTCAAATTTATATTTATCGGGATTATCATCCGGCAAATCCATTTGCTTCATACCATCTCTTGGATGTAAATTCAAAATACCTGTTATCATATATGGGATTCTATACCCCCACTCAATCTCTTCAACGAGAGGGATGAGATCCGTTCCAATAACCTTTAACAATGGTCGAATATCAAACTTAGGATTTTTTAAGAATCCGATTAGTAATTCAATAGGACAGTTTCCCGCTGAGCGGCCGATACCATATAAGGTACCATCAAGATAATTCACCCCTTTAATTATACCTTCTATTGTATTGGCAAATGCTAATTGCTGGTTATTGTGACAGTGGATCCCGATCTCCTTTGTCTTAATGTATTTTTGGAATTTATGTACCAGATAATGAATATCCTCTGAATATAATGAACCGAAACTGTCAACCAAATAACAGGCCGAAATCTTCGTTTCTTCTTCGATCTGTTGTAAAGCCTCATCGAGTTCCCGTTCCAATTCACGGGAGATCGCCATGATGTTAATCGTTGCCTCATAGCCTTTATCAGTGGCATTATTAGCTAAATGTATCGCCTTATCCACGTCTTTGACATATGTGGCCACACGTATTATATCAACAACACTTTCGGATTTGGGTAAAACATCTTCCGCTGTTGCCTTGTGAGCATCTTGCATAACAGCAATCTTTACTTTACGGTCTACTCCATCGGTGACCCTTTTTAAATTATCTTCATCGCAAAAGCGCCATGGACCGTATTCATCTGTAGAAAAGAACTCTTTACTATTTCTATATCCAAGCTCTACAATATCCACGCCCGAAGCATTTATTGCTTGAAATACCCTTTTCACCATATCAAATGAAAAGTTCGAATTGTTCATTAAACCGCCATCCCTAATTGAACAGTCTACAACCTTTATCTCTGATCTGTACATTTTTATTACCTCAATTTTGTTTTAAATTTAATAATCCTTGCAAAATCCTCAGCCTTTAAACTTGCCCCCCCAACCAGGGCTCCGTCAATATTGGGCTCAACCATCAGTTCATCTATATTATCCGGTTTTACGCTCCCACCATATAGAATCCTTGTATTATCAGCTATATCTTTGAAAATTCCCTTTAATATACCCCTTATAAAAGCATGAATCTCTTCAGCCTGTTTCGATGTTGCTGTCTTACCTGTACCGATCGCCCAGATTGGCTCATAGGCGATTATTACATCTTTCATATCTGAAGCGGAAAGCCCTGACAGGCCTCTTTTAATCTGTGATTCAATTATATCTAATGTCTTTCCTGATTCTCTTTGCTGAATCGATTCCCCCACGCAGAATATGGGTATTAAACCATGATGTAAGGAGGCGGTTATCTTTTTATTGACAGTCTCATCGGTCTCTTGAAAATACTGCCTTCGTTCAGAGTGGCCAATAATTACATAGTTACACCCCGCATCCAATAACATCTTTGGGGAAATCTCTCCTGTGTAAGCCCCTTCTTCCTCCCAGAATACATCCTGAGCTGAAACCAATATGTTAAGGTCTTTTACCTCTTGAACCACAGGATAGATAGCTAAAAAAGGTGGAGCGACGATTATCTGTACATCCTTAACGTTTGACACCAAATCCTTTAGTTCAGATATAAACCGAACCGCATCAAACACGGTTTTATACATCTTCCAGTTTCCGGCAATAACCGGTTTTCGCATTTCGAAAGCTCTCCTTTATTCGATACTTAAATATAGGTGCAAACCTATCCTCTTAACGCTTCAATTCCGGGCAGGGGTTTGCCTTCTAGTATTTGTATAAAAGCACCACCACCGGTAGATATATAAGACATGCTGTCTAATTTTCCAACCTTGTTAACGGCCACATCCGTGTCTCCACCACCAACTATTTTTAGCGCATGAGAGCGGGCAACAAGGTTTACCATTGCGAAGGTACCCCTGCTGAAGGCATCCATCTCAAATGCACCCATTGGGCCATTCCAAATAATCGTTCTAGCATTCTGCAGGACTTCACCAAAAAGTGCCGTAGTTGCAGGGCCAATATCCAGGCCCATCCAGTCTTTAGGGATTTCCTGTACTGTGGTTATCTTGGTCTTCGCTTTCGATTCGAATCTGTCTGCAACCACACAATCAACCGGCAGATAAAATTTTACATCCCTTTTTTTTGCTATATCTAATATTCTAAGAGCAGTGTCTACTAGTTTTTCCTCAACCAGAGACTTTCCAACATTATACCCTATGGCTTTAAGAAAGGTAAATGCCATCCCTCCTCCAACTATCATCTTATCCACTTTTTTGATAAGATTTTCCAGGGCACCCAGTTTGTTGGAGACTTTGCCCCCTCCTATAATAGCCACCAGCGGTCTTGCTGGGTTCTCCATTGCTCTTGTAAAGTAATTAAGCTCTTTCTTCATCAAGAAGCCGGCGCCATATTCATTGAAGAATTTGGTTATCGCAACAACCGAGGCATTTTTCCTGTGAGATACAGCAAAGGCATCATTTACATATACATCTGCTAATTTTGACAGTTCTTTTGCAAAATTGTCCTCATTCTTATCCTCTCCAATATGAAACCTCAAATTCTCAAGGAGTACAACATAATCTCCATCAATACTGTTAACGATCTTTTCAACATCATCACCAACACATTCATTGGCCATTAAAACATCTTTTCCTAACAGTCTTTTTAGCCTCCTGGCCACTGGCTCAAGCGTTAAACTTTTATCAATCTTCCCCTTTGGCCTTCCCATGTGGGAGGCCAAGATTACCTTTGCTTCTTCGTCAAGAGCATAGTTTATCGTGGGAAGGACACTCCTTATCCGGGTATCATCCGTAATATTGCCCATCTCATCGAGAGGCACATTAAAATCCACCCTTATCAAAAGCCTTTTCCCTCTAATATCAAGATCATTTATGTATTTTATTGACAATACTTCTCCTTGCAGTTAATCGAGCTTTTTCCCCATATAGACAGCAAGATCAACCATTCTGGCAGAGAAACCGCTTTCATTGTCGTACCATGATAAAACCTTTACCATATTTCCATCCATGACACTTGTGGTTGGTGCATCTACAATTGACGAATAAAGGCTGCTTGTAAAATCCACAGAAACCAACTGCTCATCACAGTAAGCCAATATGCCTTTGAGATCTTCCTGTGATGCCACCTTCAATGCACCGTTTACCTCTTCTAAAGTTACATTTCGATTGAGAACAGCTACGAGATCCATCAATGACACATTGGGTGTTGGTACTCTGATAGACAGTCCATCCAGTTTGCCTTTCAAATCGGGGATAACCTGGGCAACTGCAACAGCAGCTCCAGTAGTTGTAGGAACCATGGACATAGACGCCGCTCTGGCCCTTCTAAGATCCTTATGCGATCCATCTAACAGCCTTTGGTCCATCGTATAGGAATGAATCGTAGTCATTAACCCTTTTACTATGCCGAATTTTTCATGTAAAACTTTTGCAACAGGTGCCAGGCAGTTGGTAGTGCAAGATGCATTGGATACGACATGGTGTTCGGATGGGTTATAGTCAGACTCATTAACCCCATATACCAAAGTAATATCAACGCCCTTACCCGGAGCCCCAATGATCACCTTCTTAGCCCCGGCTTTTATATGTTGTGATGCGCTCTCTTTGTCTCGAAATTTTCCTGTAGTTTCCATAACGATGTCTACACCAAGTTTTTTCCAGGGAAGTTCGCTTAGATTGCCTGATACATTGGTTATCTCGATTTCCTTGCCATTGACTATAAGTGCATCGGCTTTTGTATGAATCTCTCCATGGAAAGGACCATGTACAGAGTCATATTTAAGGAGGTGAGCCAGTGTCTTGGTCTCAGCCCTTGTATTGACAGATACGATATCAATATCGTCTCTGTCGATGGCTGTCCTTACAAGATATCTTCCGATCCTTCCAAAGCCGTTTATAGCTACTTTTAAAGCCATTTTATCCTCCCATAGAATATGTATTAATTAACAAAAGAGGGAAAATTAAAGGATTCCTCAACTTGAGTGGGAGTATAACATATCCATACCCCATCCGCAACCAATTTTTGGGGGACTTCTCGGGGAAATGGGAAAATAGACAAAATTGGGAAAGCACCCCATTTTTTATTGACAGCAAAGGTTGA
>JAUXFK010000172.1 GCA_030623035.1 Deltaproteobacteria bacterium
TTAAGCGGCAAATAGGCAAGACAACTATGTGCCTCTGTGCCTTTGCCCCTCTGTGCCTGAGTAGTTACAAAATATCAGTGATGATCAGCGTAGATCGGCGGCTGAGTAGTTACGAAACAATATAAAAGAGGAAAACAATGCGAATCCCTTTAGTAGATTTAAAGAAACAATATCAAAGCATTAAAGATGAAATCGACGAGGCAATTCAGCAGGTTCTGAATGATACGAGTTTTATCCTGGGCAGTGAAGTCGAAAAGCTTGAGGATAGTATTGCCCGGTTTCACAATACAACATGCGGAATCGGAGTTGCATCAGGAACAGATGCCCTGCTACTGGCTTTAACCGCCTGTGGCATTGGTAAAGATGACGAAGTAATTACAACCCCGTTTACCTTTATTGCTACAACAGAGGCAATTTGCAGGGTAGGTGCGAAACCGGTTTTCTGCGATATCGACGAGACGACCTATAATATGAACCCGGAAAAGATTGAGGAGAAGATCGCACCTTCTACCCGGGCGATCCTGCCGGTGCATCTATATGGTCTAAGTTGCGACATGGAAAAGATTCTTACTCTGGCAAGAGAGTATAATCTAAAGGTGATTGAAGACTGTGCGCAGGCTTTTGGCTCTGAATATAAGGGAGAAAGGGTAGGTTCATTCGGAGATGCAGGGTGTCTTAGCTTCTTCCCGAGCAAAAACCTGGGTGCTTATGGTGATGGAGGGATGGTTATTACCGATAATGAAGAGGTAGCAAATCATTTGAAGATGTTACGCAATCATGGCTCAAGTAATAAATATTTCTGTGGTATGCATGGCTTCAACAGTCGTCTGGACACGATTCAGGCAGCAATACTCCGTGTAAAATTGAGATATATTGATAGATGGATAAAGGATCGGCAAGAAAATGCAGCGTTTTATAATCAAATGCTTTCCAATACAGATATTGAGATTCCTTTTGTGCCTGATTATGCAAGGCATAGCTTTAATTACTATACCATTCGGATTAAAAAAAACCGTGATAAATTACAAAAGCACTTAAAAGAAAATGGTATTGCAAATGCAGTGTATTATCCTCTCTGTCTTCACCTACAGGACGTCTACAAAGACCTGGGCTATAAGTCTGGTGATTTTCCAATTGCCGAAAAAGTGCAAAATGAGGTTTTATCTTTACCGATATATTCGGAATTGACCCCTTTAGATATCACTGAGATCTGCCGAATAATAAAGCAGGTAACTGTTTAGCCAAATCATAAAATCTCATTATCTCCTTAAGATGGCTAAACAATTACTAAAACAGATAGTTTGATTGTAACTACTCAGGTGGGTAGGCTGAAGACTGAAGACTGTTAGGAAAAATGGGAATGCGGCTCATTTTGAAGCCATGTTTGGTGCGAAAACCTGCTCTTTCTCCACCAACGTTCGTCAATCGTGCTTTTCGGCCCCCCTTCAGCCTTCAGTCTAAACAGCTTCAGCCTGAGTATGTGAGAAGTCACGTTTGATTAAAAAGAGGGAATCAAGAGAATGGGTTCTAAGATTCTTATAACCGGTGCAGCGGGTTTTATCGGCTTTCACCTTTCTAAGTACCTTCTAAAGAGGGGCGATACTATAATAGGCATCGACAATATGAATGACTATTATGATGTAAGCCTCAAAGAGGCAAGGCTTTCCAGGCTTAATCAACATCGTAATTTTCTATTTAAAGGGCTGGACTTGAAGCATAAAGATGGGATAAACAGGCTCTTTAAAAAACAAGATATTGACAGGGTAGTTCACCTGGCGGCCCAGGCCGGCGTAAGATACTCACTGGAAAACCCTCATGCCTATGTGGACAGCAACCTGGTTGGTTTTATGAATATTTTAGAAGGCTGCCGTAATGCCAGGGTAACACATCTTGTATTTGCCTCTTCCAGCTCTGTCTATGGTGCGAATACAAATATGCCTTTTTCAGTACATGACAATGTGGATCATCCGGTATCTCTGTATGGGGCGACGAAAAAGGCGAATGAGCTTATGGCTCATACGTATGCCTGGCTTTTTAACCTGCCGTGTACAGGGCTAAGATTTTTTACTGTTTACGGTCCGTTTGGCAGGCCGGACATGGCATTATTTTTATTTACAAAGGCAATCCTTGAAGACAGACCCATATCACTCTTTAACTATGGAAATATGAAACGGGACTTTACCTATATAGATGATATTGTAGAGGGCATCGTTAGAGTTGTCGATAAGATACCCGGACCAGACCCCGGATGGAATAGCGATAATCCTGACCCGGGGAAAAGCAGTGCACCATACAGGATTTATAATATCGGGAATCATAACCCTGTTGACCTTAAGTACTTTGTAGAGGTACTGGAGGGATGTCTGGGGAAAAAGGCAAAGAAGGAACTCCTTCCCATCCAGCCAGGGGATGTACCTGAGACCTATGCGGATGTGGATGACCTGATAGCGGATGTAAACTTCAAACCAGAGACACCGATAGAAGTTGGCGTTGAAAGGTTTGTAAAGTGGTATAAGGAATTTTATAGCACCTGAAAGTGGATACTTTGGAGAAAGAGGAGAGAAAGAGAAAACGATGAAAAAGAACAATGTGACATGGTTTGACGGTCATATAAGCAGAGAAGACCGAGAAAGGCTTCATAACCATAAAGGAGCGGTTATATGGTTTACTGGCCTTTCTGCATCGGGTAAGTCGACCATTGCCCACCTGGTAGAAAAAAAGCTCCATGAAAGGGGCTGCTCCACTTATGTACTGGATGGAGACAACGTCAGACACGGGTTGTGTATGGATCTTGGCTTTACACCAGAAGATCGAGCAGAGAATATCAGAAGAATCGGCGAGATGGTCAAATTGTTTGCCAACACCGCAATTATTGTCTTAACAGCCTTTATTTCCCCATACAGAGAGGATAGAACCAAAGTCCGCAACCTTTTGAAACCAGGGGAATTTTTTGAAATTTATGTGAATTGTCCCTTAGAAGTCTGTGCTTCCCGTGATCCCAAGGGGATATATCAAAAGGCAAGAGATGGCCTTATAAAGGAGTTTACTGGAGTTACAGCCCCTTACGAACCTCCAGAGACCCCAGAAATGGTTGTTTATTCAGATAAGGAGGATGCAATGGAATCGGCGATGCAGGTAGTTCATCTCCTTGAGCAGTTTAAAATCATACCTAAAGCTTAAAAAGTCTGTAACTAAAACCAGCGGCAATAGCCGCTTATTAATGAGAAAAGGGGGGCCTTGTGAAAAAGAAGGCATTGATCACAGGCATAACCGGACAGGACGGCTCATACCTGGCAGAATTGCTGTTATCAAAAGGTTACGAAATTCACGGGCTGATCAGAAGGGCAAGTACATTCAATACATCCAGGATTGATCACCTTTACCAGGACCCTCATCTTCTTGGCGTCCGTCTATACCTCCATTATGGGGACCTAAATGATTCCGGCCAGTTGACCAATCTGATTTATAATATTCAACCTGATGAGATTTACCATTTAGGTGCGCAGAGTCATGTAAGGGTCAGCTTTGATATGCCGGAATTTACAGGTGATATTACGGGTATTGGAACAACAAGGCTCTTAGATGCTATAAGGAGAAGCGGCATTCAAACAAGGTTTTATCAGGCATCGTCAAGTGAGATGTTTGGAGATGCGGAAGCTCCGCAAAATGAGAATACACCTTTCAGACCAAGGAGTCCGTATGCTGCTGCCAAGGTTTACGCTTACTGGATGGTCAAGAACTATAGAGACGGGTATGATATGTTCGCCTGCAATGGTATACTCTTTAACCATGAATCCCCACGAAGAGGAGAGACCTTTGTGACCCGTAAGATAACAAGGGCTGCTGCACGGATAAAATTGGGTCTCGAAAAGAAGCTATACCTGGGGAATTTAGATGCAAAGAGAGACTGGGGATTTGCAAAGGAATTTGTAGAGGCGATGTGGATTATGTTACAGCAGGATAAACCTGACGACTATGTTATCGCAACAGGAGAGACCCATTCGGTAAGAGAATTTCTTCAAGAGACCTTCTCTTATTTGGACCTTGATTGGAAGGATTATGTCGAGATCGATCAAAAGTACTTTCGCCCAACCGAGGTAGAGGTTTTAATCGGCGATGCAAGCAAGGCAGAAAAGGAATTGGGCTGGAAACCCAAGGTTAAATTCAAACGGCTGGTGAGGATTATGGTAGATGCTGACCTGGAAAAGGAGAAGATTATTCTAAACGGTACAGCCAGATGTCATAATGAATCGAAAATCGACCGTCCTGAGACTTGAGTTGTTTGAGGGCGATCGTCTGAGTAGTTATTTGAAAGTGAGTCGCTTATGTCTTTTTGGATTGATAAACGTGTTCTCATAACCGGCGGTGCCGGTTTTCTCGGCTCGTTTGTTATAGAAAGACTCAAAAATAGGGGTTGCAAAAACATATTTATTCCAAGGAGCAAGGACTATGATTTAGTTTCTATAGAAGGGGTTAAGGGGGTTTACGAAGATGCAAAGCCACAGATCGTCATCCATCTTGCTGCCAAAGTCGGAGGCATCGGTGCAAACAGGAAGAATCCAGGTAAGTTCTTCTATGACAACCTGATGATGGGTGTTCAGATGATGGAAATCGGAAGACAACATGGAATCGATAAGTTTATAGCCATTGGAACGATCTGTGCTTATCCTAAATTCGCATCCGTTCCTTTTAAAGAGGAGGATCTGTGGAACGGATATCCTGAAGAGACGAATGCACCCTATGGTCTGGCCAAAAAGATGCTCCTGGTGCAATCACAGGCTTATCGCCAACAGTATGGGTTTAATTCTATCTGCCTTTTCCCTGTAAATCTCTACGGGCCTAATGACAATTTCGATCCTGAATCTTCCCATGTTATCCCTGCCCTTATTAAGAAGTGCGTGGACGCGATAAAAAGCAGAAAAAAGGAGATCATAGTATGGGGCACAGGCAGGCCTACCCGAGAGTTTCTCTATGTAGAAGACGCAGCACAAGGCATACTCCTGGCAGCAGAGAAATACAATAAGAGTGACCCGGTGAATATTGGGGCCGGTTTTGAAATAAGCATAAAAGATCTGGTTGATCTCATTGTGAATTTAAGTGGTTTCAAAGGGGAAATCGTTTGGGATGCCTCTAAACCAGATGGCCAGCCGAGAAGGATGCTCGATACATCCAGGGCGAAAAAAGAGTTCGGGTTTACGGCAAATACAGACTTTGAGGAAGGGCTAAAAAGAACCATTGAATGGTATAAAAAAGAATCCGACAAATCTGGTTTATGATGAAAAACAAGGAAGTATTAGAAAACAAGAATATTTTAACACTAAAAAAGATGATAATAGACTTTTTTAAATATGACAAGGTAAAGATCGTTCTTTTTGGGTCAAGAGCAAGGGGCGATAATTATGTTTTCTCTGATGTGGATATTGGTATAATGCCTTATGGAAAATTGGATAGAGGGAAAATTACTCTTCTTAGAGAAAAAATAGAAAATCTGAATATTCCATACAGAGTTGAAATAGTAAGTTTTATGGAAGTCTCAAAAGAATTTAAGCAAGAAGCCCTAAAAGAGGCGGTGATATGGAAAGATTGAAAATAAAACACAATGATGCCCTGCGGTCCTTAAAGACTTTGGGAGAAATCCTGAAAGAGCCATTTTCAATGATTGTAAGAGATGCGACTATCCAGCGGTTTGAATGTACCTTTGAGGCAATATGGAAATTCTTAAAAGAATACCTGAGGGAAAAGGAAGGTATCATCTCAAATTCCCCCAAACGCTGTTTTAAAGAGATTTTTCCCTTAGGATTTTTAACAGAAGAAGAAACTGTAAGATGCCTTGAGATGACTGATAGAAGAAATGATACTTCTCATACTTATAAGGAGGAAGTCGCCCAGCTCATTTATAGCAAAATACAGGAACACTATACTTTGATGAATAATCTATTGGCGCAGTTTAAGGACAAAGTTGGATAAGTCCCTGCATATTCTTGCCGGATGTTTACTTTTTTGATTAACGACAGATTATCATCGACTTATTGGATTGAAAATGTCATTTGTCGTTGGGCTTTGCTGTTATTGGTCAGGGAATAGCCCCAGTGAAATACGCTTCGCCAAGGTTGAACCCCGATGGAATAAACAGAAAAAATATCAGTGATGATCAGCGTAGATCTGTGGCTGAATAATTACTATTTTTACCTCAATTCGCGGCAAGATTTTTATTGACACGATTTTTTTGCATGGTATGTTCTGAAACAGAACATTAAAACTTCATGTAACTTTAGCGAAATAAAA